>RKRZ01000186.1 GCA_007571105.1 Gammaproteobacteria bacterium | reverse complement strand
CCTTATCGCCCGTTGACGGAAGGCCAGTCCAAGACGGGCGGGAGAAACAACCAGGGCCGCATCACTACGCGGCATGTCGGCGGCGGGCACAAGCAGCGTTACCGTCGGATTGATTTCAAGCGCAACAAGGACAACATCCCGGCGCGCGTGGAGCGTTTGGAGTACGACCCGAATCGCAGCGCCAATATCGCGCTGTTGCTGTATGCCGATGGCGAGCGACGCTACATCATTGCGCCGGAAGGCCTGAAAGCCGGCATGACTGTGCAATCAGGTGAGCAGGTGCCGATTACGGTGGGCAATTGCCTGCCGCTGCAGAATATGCCGGTGGGCGTCGTTGTGCACTGCGTGGAGTTGTATCCGGGCGGAGGTGCGCGACTGGCGCGAAGTGCGGGAACCTATGTCCAAGTGCTGGCGCGCGAGGGCACCTATGCGACCTTGCGGTTGCGTTCCGGTGAAGTTCGCAAAGTACTGGCCGCCTGTCGGGCGACGGTGGGTGAAGTCGGCAATGCCGAGCATACGCTGATCAAATTGGGGAAAGCAGGCGCGAATCGCTGGCGCGGAGTGCGCCCGACAGTTCGCGGCGTCGCCATGAACCCGGTAGATCATCCACATGGCGGCGGTGAGGGGAAGACCTCCGGCGGACGCCATCCGGTCACGCCTTGGGGCGTGCCGACCAAGGGACACAAGACGCGACGGACGCACCGCACCGATCACTTGATTGTGCGGCGGCGGAAGAAGAAACGGTAAAGAATCATGCCACGTTCACTGAAGAAAGGACCGTTTGTCGACCACCACCTTATGGCCAAGGTGCTGGCGGCGGTTGAAAGCAACGATCGGCGCCAGATCAAGACCTGGTCACGCCGTTCCATGATCATCCCCGAGATGGTGGGATTGACCATTGCCGTACACGATGGACGCCGCCATGTGCCGGTGCTGATCAACGAGAACATGGTCGGACATAAACTGGGAGAGTTCGCGATGACGCGCACCTTCCGGCAACATTCGGGCGACCGAAAGGCGCAATGATGGAAGCGCGCAGCGTCGCCCGTTATTTGCGCATCAGCCCGCGCAAGTGTCGGCTGACGGCCAACCAGATCCGCAATCTGCCGGTAGCAGAGGCGCTGGAAGTGCTGCGCTTTTCTCGACACAAAGCGGCGCATTTGTTGCGCAAAGTCGTGGAGTCCGCCATTTCGAATGCGGAGCACAACTTGGGCGCCGATATTGATCTGTTGCGGGTGGACCGCATCATGGTGGATGAAGGCCCGGTGTTCAAGCGCTTTCGCGCACGCGCACGCGGGCGTGTCGGCCGCATTATGAAGCGAACCAGCCATGTGACGGTTGTGTTGAGCGACGTGCAGGACTAATTTGACGGAGCGATCATGGGACAAAAAGTCAACCCGATAGGTTTTCGTCTCGGTCTGATGACCGACTGGAATTCGCATTGGTATGCCGAGCGCGGGCAGTATCGGGATCAGCTGAACAACGATCTGCAAGTGCGGGACTTTCTGCGGCGCAAACTGTCGCAGGCTTCGGTCAGCCGCATTCGCATTGAGCGGCGCAATGACACGGCGGAAATCACGATTCACACGGCGCGCCCAGGCATCGTGATCGGCAAGAAAGGCGGCGACATTGAAGTGTTGCGCCGGGAAGTCGCGCAAATGATGGGCCTGGGACTCGGCATGGTCAAGGTCAACATCGAGGAGATCCACAATCCGGAAGTGGATGCCCAATTGGTCGCCGAGAGTGTGGCGCAGCAATTGGAAGGCCGCGTGATGTATCGCCGCGCCATGAAGCGCGCGCTGCAGAATGCGATGCGCCTGGGGGTTCAGGGGATCAAACTGAATGTGGCCGGTCGCCTCAATGGCGCGGAAATCGCCCGCAGTGAGTGGGCGCGGGAAGGGCGTGTGCCGTTGCACGTGCTGCGCGCAGACATTGATTATGGCTTTGCGGAGGCGCGCACGACCTATGGCGTGATCGGGGTCAAGGCATGGATTTTCAACGGCGAGATCGGCGGGCCGGAAGGCGCCCTTGGCAAATAAGGGAATCGGATCATGATGCAACCCAAACGAACCCGCTACCGCAAGCAGCAGAAAGGCCGCAACCGCGGTCTGTCTATGCGCGGCAACAAGGTCAGCTTTGGCGAGTTTGGCTTGAAGGCGGCAACTTCAGGGCGGCTGACTTCGCGTCAGATTGAGGCAGGACGCCGGGCCATTACCCGCTACATTCGCCGCGGCGGCAAAATTTGGATCCGGGTCTTTCCGGATGTGCCGATCACCAAGAAGCCGCTGGAGTCGCGGCAGGGCAAAGGCAAAGGCAATGTCGAATACTGGGTGGCGAAGATTCAGCCGGGCCGCATGCTGTACGAAATGGAAGGCGTCTCCGAAGAAGTCGCACGGGGAGCTTTGCGTCGCGCCGCGGCCAAACTTCCGGTGCAAACCCAATTTACCCGCAGGACCTTAGCCTGATGACCATCAAGACCCAAAAGCATCTCGATGAGTTGCGCACCATGAGTGACGCGGATTTGCGTGAGGAATTGCTACGCCTGCGGCGTGAGCAATTTGAGAATCGCATACAGATTCGTAGCGGCCAGTTAGCGCGCAATCATGTCCTGCAAGTAGCGCAGCGGGAGATCGCCCGCATCAAAACTTTGCTTCAGGAGCGCGGCATGGAGGCTTCGTCATGAGCGAGAAAGCCCGCTCTGTAATCGGCCAGGTGGTCAGTGACCGCATGGACAAGACGGCGGCGGTGGTTGTGACCCGTCAGCTGCGCCATCCGCTGTACGGCAAATACATTCGCCGCTCGACCAAGGTGTTGGCGCACGATGAAGACAATACGGCGAAAATCGGCGATCAGGTTCGCATTCGTGAGTGCCGCACCCGCTCAAAGCACAAGGCGTGGGAAATCATCGAAGTGCTGCGGACCCAGGAGGCGGTGGCCGAGATTGCGGAAGAGGAAGGGGTGGCTGAATGATTCAGACGGAAACCATGCTGGACGCAGCAGATAACAGTGGCGCTCGCCGGATTCAGTGCATCAAGGTGCTGGGCGGTTCGCGACGTCGTTATGCGCGCATTGGCGACATTATCAAAGTCAGTGTGAAGGATGCGATTCCGCGGGGCAAAGTGCGCAAGGGAGAGGTTCTCAATGCGGTCGTTGTTCGCACGGCGCATGGAGTGCGTCGGCGCGACGGCTCCCTGATCCGCTTTGACCGGAACGCGGCGGTGTTGCTGAACAACCAGATGCAGCCGATTGGCACCCGCATCTTTGGTCCGGTGACGCGCGAATTGCGCACCGCAAAGTTCATGAAAATCATATCGTTGGCGCCAGAAGTTCTGTGAGGAATGTCATGCAGCGAATTCGCAAGGGAGACGATGTGATGGTGATCGCCGGCAAGGATCGTGGCCGGCGCGGGACAGTGTTGCGCGTATTGGACAACGGCAAGATCGTGATCGAGGGACTGAACCTAGTCAAACGCCACACCAAGCCGCAGCCGCAAGGCGGGCAGCAAGGGGGCATCATCGAGAAAGAGATGCCGTTGGACGCTTCCAACGTGCAATTGTTCAATCCGATGACCAATCAGCCGGATCGGGTAGGGTTTCGCATGCTGAAAGACGGCGATGAGGAACGCAAGGTGCGCTACTTCAAATCCAATGACGAAGTGATCGACATCAAGTGAGGCGGATCATGGCACGTTTGCAAGAGTTGTACCTGAACGAGATTCGTCCGGCCCTGCAAAAGGAGATGGGCGCAAACAGCCTGATGGCGGTGCCGCGCATCGACAAGATCACGCTCAACATGGGCTTGGGCGGGCAGGCGCGCGACAAAAAGGTTCTGGAGAATGCGCTGGATGACTTGGGCCGCATCACCAGCCAGACCGCAGTGGTGGCCCGGGCGCGCAAATCGGTGGCTGGGTTCTCGATTCGCGAAGGTTGGCCGGTCGGAGTGCGCGTCACCTTGCGCCGCACGCGGATGTATGAGTTTTTGGACCGCCTGATCAACATTGCGATTCCGCGCATGCGGGACTTTCGCGGTTTGCCGGTACGCTCCTTTGACGGGCGCGGCAACTACAGCCTGGGCATTCCGGAGCAGATTGTGTTCCCGGAAATTGATTACGACAACATTGACCAGATGCGGGGACTGGACATCACCGTTACCACCAATGCGCGCAATGATGCGGATGCAGAAGTGCTGCTGCGCGCGTTTCATTTTCCCCTTCGGAGTTGATTATGGCAAAGACCAGCATGGTTCAACGGGATCTCAAGCGCGCACGTCTGGTGCGCCGCTACGCAAAGCGTCGCGCAGCCGCCAAGGCCGTCATCGGAGATCCCAACAGCACCTTGGAGCAGCGCATGGCTGCTCAAATCGCTTTGCAGAAAATGCCTAGGGACTCGGCTCCGACGCGCCAGCGCAATCGCTGCGCGATTACTGGCCGCCCCCGGGGTTACTATCGGCGCTTTGGATTGGGCCGGAATAAATTGCGCGAGGCCGCCATGCGCGGCGATGTGCCGGGATTGACCAAGGCGAGCTGGTAAGGAGCGTGAACTCATGAGTATGCAGGACCCAATCGCCGACATGCTGACGCGCATTCGCAATGGGCAGATGGCGCAGCACGAAACCGTTGAGATGGCGCACTCACAGCATCGTGAAGCCATTGCCAAAGTGCTGGCAGGCGAAGGCTTTGTCGAGAGTTATGAGGTTTCGGAGGATTTGCCGCGCAAACGGTTGAGCATCACGTTGAAGTATCACGACGAGGTCCCGGTGATCAGTTGTCTGCGCCGCGTTAGCCGACCGGGCCTGCGGATTTATCGAAAAGCCAAAGACCTGCCGTGGGTGCGCGGTGGTTTGGGTATCGCGATTGTGTCGACGTCGCATGGCGTGATGGCGGATCATGAGGCGCGCAAGAACGGCTACGGCGGCGAAATTATCTGCACGGTGGAGTAAACGATGTCTCGTATAGCCAAACGCGCAATCCCGATTCCGGACAAGGTTGACTTGACCGTGGATGAATCGTGCCTGACTGTCAAGGGACCGAAGGGAGAGATCAGCCTGAAATTGCAGGCACCGGTAACAGCGCGCGAAGAGGACGGTACAGTCTATCTGGATGCGCCGGAGGATGACATGATGCTGGCGGGCACGATGAATGCGCTGTTCTACAACAACATTGTCGGCGTGACCGAAGGCTACTCCAAAACGCTGAATCTGATCGGCGTTGGCTACCGTGCGCAGATGCGCGGTTCAACGCTCGACCTGAATCTGGGATTCTCGCATCCGGTTGAATATGCGCCGCCGGAAGGGGTGACGTTGACGACGCCGAGCCAGACGGAGATCGTGGTGTCCGGCGCGGACAAGCAGAAAGTCGGCCAGGTGGCGTCCGAGATCCGTTCGTATCGGCCGCCGGAGCCTTACAAAGGGAAGGGCGTACGCTACAGCGATGAGCATGTGCTGCGCAAGGAGGCGAAGAAGAAATGAGTTCGCGCAGGGAAGCCCGGGCTCGCCGCGCCCGGCGAGTACGCACGCGGCTGACGGATTCGGCTCGGCACCGGTTGACGGTGCACCGGACGCTGAAGCACATTTATGCCCAGGTGACCACGCCGGATGGCGCGGCGGTGCTGGCGCAAGCCTCCACGCTGATGCCGGAATTACGCAAAGAGTTGGGCGGAGCAAAAGGCTGCGAGGCAGCGAGGCAAGTGGGACGGCTGGTTGCGGAACG
>RKRZ01000179.1 GCA_007571105.1 Gammaproteobacteria bacterium | reverse complement strand
GCCCGCTTGAGCGAGGTCAAGCGCCAACTGGAAGAGCCCGGCACTTGGGAAGATCCGGAAACTGCTCGCGAATTGAATCAGGAGCGCGCGCAGTTGGAATCGGTCGTACTCACACTGGATGAACTGGGCCGCTCCCTAGCGGATGTGGGAGAGTTGCTGGAGTTGGCTCGGGAGGAAGCGGATGAGGCGATCACGGAAGAGTTGGCGCAGGAACTTCGCAGCTACTCTCGCCAGGTCTCCGAACTGGAATTTCGGCGCATGTTTTCCGGGCGTTTCGACGCCGGCGATGCGTTTCTGGATATTCAGGCAGGCTCCGGGGGCACGGAAGCGCAGGACTGGGCAGAAATGCTGTTGCGCATGTATCTGCGCTGGGGCGAGAAGCGCGGATTTTCGACCGAATTGATTGCAGCGTCTGCCGGTGAGGTTGCGGGCATCAAAAGTGCGACCATTCGCTATTCCGGGGAATACTGTTACGGCTGGTTGCGCACGGAAACCGGCGTACATCGGCTGGTGCGCAAGTCGCCGTTTGATTCCGGCAATCGCAGGCATACGTCTTTTGCTTCTGTGATTGTGTCGCCGGTGGTGAGCGATGAAATTGAAATCGAAATTGACTCCGCCGACGTGCGCGTTGATGTCTATCGAGCATCCGGCGCCGGGGGGCAGCATGTCAACAAGACCGAATCGGCTGTTCGTCTGACGCACTTGCCGTCCGGCGTGGTGACCCAGTGCCAAAATAGTCGGTCCCAGCACAAGAATAAAGAAGTCGCCATGCGCCAATTGCGGGCCAAGCTGTACCAATTAGAGGAGCAAAGACGGCGCGAAGAGGAGCAGCGTGAAGCGGGTGAGAAAGCCGACATCGGTTGGGGCAGCCAGATTCGTTCCTACGTGCTGGATCAGTCCCGTATCAAGGATTTGCGCACCCGGGTGGAAGTCAATGCACCGCAAACTGTGCTGGACGGGGATCTGGATGTGTTTCTTGAAGCTAGTCTGAAGGAAGGGCTGTAGTCATGGCAGCGCAAAAAACTGGAGAAGAGCGCCTGCTCGCGCAGCGCCAGGAGAAATTGCAGAATTTGCGCGATTCCGGCTGGGCCTATCCGAATGACTTCTGTCGCGACCACACGGCGGGAGAACTGATTCAGGCGCATTCAGAGCGTTCCGCGGACGAACTGAAGACGATGGCTGTTGAGGTCGCTCTAGCTGGCCGCCTGATGAGCCGTCGAGTCATGGGCAAGACCACGTTCGCCCATGTGCAGGATTCCACCGGAAAGATTCAGTTGATGATCAACCGGGAGCGGTTGGGCGAGGATGCCTACGCTGATTTCAAGACCTATGACATCGGAGACATCGTGGCGGCGTGCGGGACTCTGGTGAAAACGCGAACCGGCGAGTTGTCGATTGCGGTCGTCGAATTGCGGATGCTGAGCAAATCGTTGCGCCCGCTGCCGGAGAAATTCCACGGATTGACCGACATCGAGCAGCGCTACCGCCAGCGCCATGTGGACCTGATCATGAATGCGACGTCGCGCGAAGTGTTTATGCGGCGCGGGCAATTGCTAAGCGGCATGCGCCGTTATCTGGAATCGCAAGGGTTTCTGGAAGTGGAGACTCCGATGATGCATCCGATTGCCGGCGGTGCGGTGGCGCGTCCGTTTGTCACCCACCACAACGTCTTGCATCAGGACCTGTACCTGCGCGTGGCGCCGGAGCTGTATTTGAAGCGTCTAGTGGTCGGCGGCTTTGATCGGGTGTTCGAGATCAATCGCAGTTTCCGCAATGAAGGGGTATCGTCTCGACATAACCCGGAATTCACCATGCTGGAGTTGTATCAGGCCTATGCCCGATACCAGGACCTGATGGAGCTGACGGAGACGCTGCTGCGGCAGATGGCGGAAGAAATCCTCGGCTCCACAATCGTGAGTTATCAGGGAAGCGACTATGACCTGAGCCAGCCGTTTGCCCGCATTACCATGCGGGAAGCTGTATTGGCGCATCACTCGGGTTTGAGCGAAGAGGATCTTAACAATCGCGAATTGCTGGCCGGTTTGTGTCGGGATTGCGGCGTCGAAGTGAGCGAGGAGCGCGGCTTTGGCTGGTTGATTTTCGACTTGTTCGAGGGATCGGTCGAGGAGACCCTGGACCAGCCGACCTTTATCACGCAGTATCCTCTGGAAGTCTCTCCGTTGGCGCGGCGAAATGATGAGGCGCCGGAGTGGGTGGATCGTTTTGAATTGTTTGTTGCCGGGCGTGAGTTGGCCAACGGCTTTTCCGAGTTGAATGATCCTCAGGATCAGGCCGAGCGTTTTCGTGCGCAGGCGCAGAAGCGCGATGCCGGGGATGCGGAGGCGATGTACTACGATGCGGATTACATCCGGGCGCTCGAATACGGCATGCCGCCGACGGCAGGGATCGGCATCGGCATTGATCGGTTGGTGATGTTTTTCTGTGACGCGCCGTCGATTCGCGATGTGTTGCTGTTTCCCCACATGCGCCCGCAGGCGCAAGATTCGGATTAGGCCATCTCCAGAAAGCCGACCAAGGCAAGTCCGCCTGCGACGGCGCTCATGATGTAGAGCAGCGTGGCAATTTGGCGGCTGCGGTTGAACAAAATATAGCCGCCGATCAGCAACAGGATGGACAGATACAGAATGAGGGCAATGCGGGACATGAAGCCTATTCCTCCGCAGTAGGTTCGCGATGCTCGTAGGGGAGCGACAGGGGGTTGAGGTTTGCGCCATCGGCGGTGTGGGCACGCAGGGAGCCGGCCGCATCCTCAATGCGGATGGAGGCTAAGAGTTCGCAATCGGACCCATCGGGCGCCGCCCAACTGCTGACCACATGGCCGCATGCCCGACTGTCTCCGGTCGGCCAGATTTCAGCGCCCGAGTCGATGGCTTCGCCGTCGCAGCCGAAACGATAGGCTCGATGTTTGATGCGCCCCCGATAATGCATGCGGGCGACGACTTCCTGCCCCGGGTAACAGCCTTTTGAGAAACTGATGGCGCCCAGAAGGTCGAGATTAATATGCTGGGGCATGAAACGCTCACAATTGGGCTCGCGGATGAAGGGCAAGCCATCCGCGATGTCCCATCGCCGCCATAAGGCTTCCGTGTCCGCTGTAATTTCTGTTGGGAGTTCGGTTTCCGCAGGCAACAAAATCATCCACCGTGCATCCACCCCCGGCCATCGGATGGCGATTCCCGAATCGCTGCAGGTCATCTCCAGCGCGCTTTGAGGCAAGGCATCCGGCCAGACTGCTGAGTCCAGTGATGTGCCGTGCTGGCCCAGAAAGACATAAGAGTCGCTTTGGCCGACCAACGCGACGTCAGAGCGCAGGCGAAACATTTGCAATCGTCCCAGCACACGCTCGCACACGTCTTTGGGCAGCAGGATTCGGTATTGTTCAGCGTCGCGCCAGATCAGGAAGGTGGCAATGGTTTGCCCTTGGGGCAGACAGTAGGCGGACAATTGCGCCCGGCATTCCGGCAGGGATTCCAGGTCGTTGGTAAACTGCCCGTGTAGAAACTCCGTGGCGTCGGTGCCGCTGACGCCGAGCAGGCCCCAATCGGAGAGTTGCAACAGCGTGGTTTCAGATTCAGTCGGCATGATGCATGGAGGAAACAGGCATTTTTGTCATTGTAACCCGAGTGTGACAATTTCCCGATTGCTGCGCCTTTGAACTGCTAGACTAAGCCACCGGCCCCAACGATCAATCCGCTCATGAGTGATTCCAACCCCAAAGAGAAAGCGGCAGGCGAGGAGAATGTGCCTTTCGAGCAATCTCTGCGCGAATTGGAAGAGCTCGTGGAGCGTCTGGAGCAGGGCGACATTTCTCTGGAAGACTCGATGAAAGACTTTGAACGCGGCATGGCTTTGGCGAAAGCCCTGAGCAAGCGTCTGGAAACTGCACAGTTGCAGGTTGAGAAGGTATTAGAGAAAGCGAATGGTGAAATTGCGGCAGAGCCGCTGGATCTGGAAGAGGACGACGACGTCTGAAGGCCGCTAAGATCCCAAAATCACTTCAAGCACCAGTTTGGTGCCCAGAAATCCGAAGAGCAAAAATACCATCGCGGTCAGGGTGATGCCGGCGGCGAGTTTGCCGCGCCAGCCAAAACGCCAGCGTCCCCACAACAAGATCACCAGAGTCACCCATGCAAGTGTGGAGAATGCCATCTTGTGCAGGGTGGCGGGAGTAATGGGATCTTGAAGTCCCGCGCCGCCAACGGCGAGTCCAATCGATAGTAGCAGCAGTCCGAAGGCGATCAATTCCATCAGCATGGCATCCATGCGATCGAGTGCCGGCAGCACGGCACTGGCGCGTGTGTTCAGATGGCTGGGTCCCAGATAATGCTCCTTGAGCAGCAGCATCAGGGCTTGTGCGCCCGCCAGGATAAGTGCGCCATAGGCCAGCAGAGAGATCAGGATATGGGCGAGGACAATGCTGGAGTCCGGCAGGGCTGAAGAGGCGACTGTGGGTTCAATCCAGATGGCTGCGAATGCGCAGGGCAAAGTCACCAGCCCCAAGTGCAGGCAGGGGCGGAACAGCGTCCAAATCAGTACCAGCGTATTGATCAGCCAGGCCGTCAGAGCTATGGCGTTGAAGAAGTTGAAGTCGAACGCCCAGCCGGGGCTGAACAAATTCCAGGCATGCAACAAGCATCCCAGCACCCATGCCGCCACAATCAGATGACGGCGCGCAGGGCCGATCCAGATTCCGGCAAAGGCTGCCAGGTACAAGCCGAATGCGGCAAGGTTGAGGGTGGACACGTGTGGGAGCGAGGTTTCGGACCGTTCCTATTCTATATATACTGACCTTGCAATTTTCACGCAAGAGGCCGGAGTGATTCGCGTTGCTGGAAGAAACGGCTGATGAGGGGAATTGAGGCATGAAACTGGAAACTTTAGCTGTGCATGGCGGCTACAGCCCGGAGGAGACCACCAAAGCAGTGGCCGTGCCGGTCTATCAGACTACGTCCTATGCGTTTGACGACACGCAGCATGGGGCGGATCTGTTCGACCTCAAGCGCGAGGGAAACATCTACACCCGCATCATGAATCCCACCACTGCGGTGCTGGAGAGTCGCGTGGCGGCCATGGAAGGCGGGGTGGGAGCGCTGGGACTTTCTTCCGGAATGGCGGCCATCACCAACGCGATCTTCACGATTGCCGGCAGCGGCGACAACATCATTTCCACGCACACCCTGTACGGGGGGACGTACAACCTGTTTGCGCACGCCTTGCCGCGCTTAGGCATCGAGGTGCGTTTCGTGGACCCGGATGATGCCGATGCTATCGCCGGCGCCATCGATGCGCGCACGCGCACGATTTTCTGTGAGACGATTGGCAATCCGAAAGGCAATCTCGCGGACCTGACCATGCTGTCGGAGTTGGCGCATGCGCATGGATTGCCCCTGATGGTGGACAACACCGTGCCGTCGCCGGTGTTGTGCCGGCCCATTGAATTTGGCGCCGACATTGTGATTCATTCGCTGACCAAGTACATGGGCGGGCATGGCACTTCGATCGGCGGCATTGTGGTGGATTCCGGCAAGTTTCCCTGGCTGGGGCACGCGGATCGTTTTCCTGTGATGTGCGAGCCGGATGCGTCGTATCATGGCGTCACCTACACGGATCTGGGCGAGGCGGCCTACATTACCCGGGTGCGGGTGATCCCCTTGCGCAACATGGGCGCAGCCTTGTCGCCATTCAAC
>RKRZ01000137.1 GCA_007571105.1 Gammaproteobacteria bacterium | reverse complement strand
TCTGCCTCCGCCCGCACATCAAGAGCCCAAACCGCTCCCCAAATACAACCGGCTACAACGGATAGCGCGTGGACGCGCATACTCCGACATCGCATCAGCGCACTCGCTTCAGCCCTGTTTTCGTAAAGTCTCGACTTGTCAGATCAGATTTAAACTTGAAATTCCGCCATTCCATGACGGTACTCTTGCCCGTCACATGGTTCGTCATTGTCCATGTGCTGGCGCGCCAAAAATAGTCCAGATACTGCTGATAGCCCTCAATCGCGAGTGTTTTGAGATGCGCATCCTTGCGGCCATAGTACTCAACTTTCACGGTGCGCAACTCTTCGGTGTCGTACCAAGCCACTTGCCGCTTATAACCTGAATGTTCTTCCGTCGGAAAACGCTCCACCACATGACACACCCATTCGGCACAAGGCTCTTCGCGCAAATAGTTGTAGGTGAATTTTTCCACCTCTTGAGCGGTCAAGTCTTCGTAAGAAAATTCGCTTCCCATAAATGAGCCGGATTTGTTGGATGAACTGATGCGCTTGACACGCTTCAACGCGGGCAAGTACAACCATTGATCATCCGAAGCGTCCTTATGCGCATGAATCAACATGGCCGTCCCCTTGACATCTCGTGGATTGTCAAAAACGAACAAACTCTTGTTCCCATCATCCTGAACCTCAAGGACTTTAACTCGAAGTTGGCGCTTGCTTTCTTGACCTTGCTTGTTCCGCAGGATCATGACTTGTTCGGCAATCGAATCTTCAAACCCCTCGTCTCGCTTATCGACGGCAATTGCGATTCGCAATCCCTTCTCTTCAGGACTTTCTGCATAAGCCGTTGGAATCGCTAAAAAGACTGCAAGGACCAAGCAAAGCGTTACCGGCAACGCACGAGTGCACGAAAATGGTGGGAAATAGAATGTTGTCATGATCTTCGAAACCTCAGTTCAGCAATAACCATCACCGCGAGACAATTCCAATACCCAATCGAGAGTCTGTGTCATTATCAGGGCATCTCATTTTTTGTCAACTCCAAATCTGCTGCTTTGCTCCGTTTTCGAATCTGGCATGCCCATACATCGCTACGCCATTTGCCGACGAACCAAATTTGCGAAAATGCGCCCCCGACCCAACAACTCCTCGAAATTCCCCTCCTCGACCACCTGTCCGTCCTGCAGCACATAAATGCGGTCAGCCTGGCGCAACGTAGAAAGGCGATGGGCAATGACTACTCTTGTCGTGTTCATCTGCGTGAGGTTTTCCATAACTTGAGCCTGACTTTCGTTATCGAGCCAATTCGTCGCTTCGTCAAACAAAAGAATCCGAGGATTGCTCAGCAAGGCGTGGGCAATGGTGATGCGCTGACTCTCTCCTCCAGACGTTCCGCCCCCTGCGCCCACAAAAGTCATCATTTTCATTGGCATTGACGCAATCTGTTCGTCAATGACGGCAAGTCGTGCCGCTTCCCAAACATCATCGGTGGTTGCGCCCTCATGGTCTCCGACGATGTTGTCCCACACATCATCCGGATGCAGTTGCACGGTTTGCGGGACCGCACCGATTTTCCGGCGAACCTGTTTGACATTGAGTTGCCGAATGTCGCGACCGTCATAGTACACTGCACCGCTGGCAGGTTTGTCCAGCCCGAGCATCAATCGGAAAAGCGTACTTTTCCCGGCACCGGATTCTCCGGTGATCGCAACGAACTCACCGGGATTGATGTGGATTGAAACATCATTGAGAATCAGAGGGCCATCTGCGTTGTATCGAAAACAGATATGGTCGAGCTTAATGTCTCCGGTCAGTATCTCAACAGGCTCGCCTTCGGAACTTATTTCCGGAGGCTCCTCCAAGAGCGGTTTTACCTGTTCGATAGTCGGGAGAATCGCAGCAACGGCACTGAACGACGCGCCAAGCCGCGCCACGGCTGTCTGGAACACCATAAACGCAGTGAAAACAACGAGGAAGTCTCCAATCGTGATCGTATCTCCGCCCAGAAATGTCACGCTTGCCAGCAATACAACTCCCGTGAGCAGCGGCATCGCAGCACTCAATGCCTGCACATGTTCTTCCACCGCATCACGTTCTAGTTCTCCTTGTTTTTGTTCTCGATACTCTCGCGCCCATACAGCAAATGCAGACCCTTCGGCTCCTGCAATGCGCAATACGGAAATGCCATTGATGATCTGGAACAATTGGCCCGCCAAATGTTGCATGGCCCGAACAACTCTCCCATGGGGTGTGATTTGCCGCAAACCCAAAATCACTGTGGCAGTCAGAGAAATCAGGGCAAAGATTGCCGTCACACCGGCAAGCCTTGGCTCGTAGGCAAAGATCAACAAAAATACAGGGAGCAGAAAGATAATGGACAGCACCGAGTTGGCAACCACGTCTTGCACGGCATCACGAAGCGTCTGGAACGTGCTCCCACGCAGTGCTAAATCACCGGATGAATAGCCGCGGAGAAAATGCGACGGGAGGCGGAGGAGACGATCCCAGAATGCAGCATCGGCCCGAGAAGCTGCACGCCCTTCAATGCGCATAAGAGCCATTCCCTGGAGAACTTGCAGCAATGATCCAATTAAAGCGACCGTTACCAAGGCAATACAAACCACATACAGCAAATCAACATCGCCGCCCGGAATTACTTCATCGGCAACAAAGCCTAGAATCACTGCAGGAATCAGCATGACTAAACCGCCCAAGAATCCCATCGCGACGTACCGTACACAGTCAACAGTAAGCCGCTTGAAAGCTAATCGAAACAGATCATTCAACGTAGCCGGAGCAGAACCCAGCGGTTCATAAAAGAGCCATGCTTCGGCACGCAGTGCCTGAGCGCGGCGGGCGGTGATTCTTGCCGTATGGTGTTCCGACGGATCGACTTCCAGGTAACGTCCCCACAGATTGCGGATCAGAGTCACCGGCCGGCCATCCTCTTCCCGAAATGCCAATATCGCGCCACTGCAGTTCCGCCACCATTTCGAGTCTTGAGAAAGCCGCACTCGCCGCGCGCGTACGCCGGAAGCATCCAAAACACTGGTGAAAAGATCTGAAGAATTTGTGGTGCCCGCTTCTCTTGGGTATATGAAATCAATTCCCTCGTGCTTGCCAATCACGTCTAAAGCATCCAACAGCGCCGTGTCGACGATTTCGGTATCTCTGGCCAAACCATACAAATCGAATAGGTCGTGCCGCGCACCATCTTCATCAGTCCGCCGATTGGCTATCCGTTCCCGCTCCAAATTGGCTTGATCAGCCACGGCCATTCCCCGATTGAGTCGTTCCACCGAAAAAGTCAATGCATGGAAACGTGCCAAAGCCGGTATAAGCCGACCTTTCTCAGCAAGAGTCTCAGAGGTGCATACAGACAGTTGCTTCGATCCGGTCAGGCTAATCCAGGTTGTCGGAACGAGAGGAATTTCCCCTTCTTCTCCTTCATCTTCTGATCTGCCATCTGAAGGATCAAGCGTGCCGAGGAAGAACCCGTCTCCTGAAGAGAGCCCGGAGAGCCACACAACTCCACGTAAGGCTGAGACCGTGCCGGCATGATTGATGGAGGTATCGCGGCGCTTAATCACGACATCCGGGCGCGTCAATTCCGAATCATAGCGCGACAGAACAGTGGAAATATCCGTAATCCAGGAGTCCACCTGCTTGGCCAGTTCTGCATCACTCACGCCATTCAAACTGGACATGGGAACACGCCGCAACTCTGTGCCCGGCAACCCTTTCGCAACCAAAGTCAGCGTTGACCCTGCCGTATCCGGAGCAACACCGGGCAAGAGGCGCCCTGCCGTCGCACGCAACAAATGCTGGGGTGCGGTCTGTTCGGTCTCATCTTTCCGTTCGACCATAAACAGATCCACGGTGCCTTTTTCGATAAACCAAGCGTACTCGGCCTCGCCCATATCCAGCGGCAAATTCGCAGCACAAGGCACCGACGTCCCTGTCTCTTTCGCCAATCGGGCCAGTGGTATGGGTGTCGGGTTTGAGGTTTCCATCCTCCTAACCTGCCTTGACCAGTCGGTGATAGAGCCCTTCTTCATCTCGCATCAACTCTTCGTGGGTTCCCCGCTGAATCTCTTTACCTTGATCCAAAACAATGATCTGATCGCAATCACGGATCGTGCTCAGTCGGTGCGCAACAATCAGGCAACTCATCCCTCGTCGCCGCATTGCATCATCCACCAATTCCTCGGTCACGGCATCGAGAGAACTGGTTGCTTCATCCATAATCAGGAGCGACGGATTCCCGGCCAGCGCACGAGCAATTCCCAATCGCTGTCTCTGCCCCCCACTGAAATTGCCTCCATCTTCATCAACCTGAGTGGAATAGCCCAAGGGCCGATTCAAAATTTCGCTGTGAATACAGGCGTCTCGCGCAGCAGCAATCACCATCTCATCCGGGACAGAAGGATTCCAAAGCGTGATGTTTTCGCGTACTGTTGCCGCAAATAAGTTGACCTGTTGATCCACCACCGCAAGCGAACGCGATAACACATCGCGTGGAATTTCACCGATGGGACAGTCGTCAATCAAGACCTCGCCGGACCACGGCTCATAAAGTCCCGACAGAATGTGAGCCACAGTTGATTTCCCAGAGCCGCTCGATCCGACCAAAGCCACACGCTGTCCGGGCTGAATCGTCAAACTGAATTTTTCAAGCAATGGAGGTCGGGCCCGGTTGTATCCAAAACTGACGTTGCGCAATTCCACATGTCCCGATAGATTCAAGCGCCCATCAAACGTCGTGAGTCCCTCAGAACTTTCCGAGGGACTGGTACCATCTCCTTCTTCCAAAACCTCCGAAGTCGTCTCCATAATGTCTTCCAGGCGCTGCATCTCGGCTTCAATGGTGTGGCGTTCATTGGCAAATTCCGCAAGACGGCCGATGGGAGTCAAAAACATGATTGCGACGATGTAGAACCCGACCAGCATGCCCAGTGTCATCGTCCCTTGCATAACTTGACCGGCTCCATAAGTCAGGACCGCCGCATTCCCGAAAACAACAAACAGATTGGGCAGCGCCGCATTGATGTGTCCAAATTCGGCAAAGCCCTGGCGTGCAATCAGCTCTCGAGCCTGGTGTCCGCTCCAACGGGCGTAGAAGCGATCGTCTGCTGCTGTCATTCTTAGAGTTTCCGCTTGATTCAGCATTAAGGTGCCCACGCCAAGCAAAAGCCCGCGCTCTCTTCGTAGCGACAAACTCTTATCCAACCGGACTCGCGCAATGACACGCGCCAATATCACATTGAGCGCGGCAAGGCCGAGAATGATCAGTGCCAAGGTGGGTTCGTAAGCAAGCATGACCGCTAAAAAGATCACACTCATCACTATGTCAATCAACAAGGAGAAAAAGTGTTCCGATATGCCTCGAGCAATTCGGTCGATGGACAAAATGCGCGCCGTCAAGTCAGCGACAAGCCGATGATTGAAAAATTCCACCGGCAGACGCAGCATTCGCGTGATGCAGCGATTTGCGGCGACCACAGACACCCGAATCGCCAAATGCTTCAGCCAGTGCTGCTTGAGCCAAGCCACTCCATAACACAACACTGCCGCCGCAACCAGAATCAGAACGAGAAGCCCTCCCCAAGGCTCGTTTTCTGCCAGCACCCGATCCACAAATATGGCCAGAATTGCTGGCGTAGCCAGCGCCAATACCGACAGCATCAAACCGCACAACATCGTCGAGGCCAGTGCGCCCCGAGATTTGCCGAGCCAATAGGGAACCCGTTTCATGATGTTGGGTCGCTCGCCACCAGGTTCAAACGCATCCGTGAGGCCGAGCTGCAACGCCACGCCGGTGTATCCGGCGCTGAATTCCTCTGTCGTCAGAATGCGGCGTCCTATGCTCGGATCATTCAAGAA
>RKRZ01000068.1 GCA_007571105.1 Gammaproteobacteria bacterium | reverse complement strand
AAGACCCCAAAGAAGCCAAAACCGCCCACCGCCCAAACGCACGTATGGCGTTACGCCTTGCCGGAGCTGCCCCAGCGCCTTCAGGACAGCCACCTCAAACGGCGGCGTGGCGGCAACTACTCGTCCTCTTGCGTCCATCAGGGCCGTCACTCCCGTGTTGGCCACCCGGATCATGTCCAGGGCGCTTTCCGCAGCACGCAAGCGCGCAGCTTCCAGATGTTGCCAAGGCCCCCGCGTATCTCCAAACCATCCATCATTGCTGAGGTTGAGCAGATAGGCAGCTTGGGGAGCGGTGTCCCGAGTCAGTTGCGGATAAATCGACTCGTAGCAGATTGTCACTCCTACCGGGATCCCGCGCATCTCCAAAACCGGAATTTCTCGGACTGGGGTCAGATCGCGCATTTTGATTTGCATGCGCTGATATACGGGCTTCAGCCATTTTTCCAATGGCGTGTATTCTCCAAACGGAACCAAATGGCGCTTGCCCACAACCGCTCCGGTCTGCAGATTCATCACGCCGGTATGCGGGCCCACTTCCTCCGCGCTCATATAAAACACCCCGGCCACCAAAGTCGTGTCCGTATCTGATAGCTGAGTAACAACCTCTTCGTAGAAACCTCGGGAACTTCGGTACAACGTTGGAATCGCCGCTTCCGGCCAAATAACCAAGGGACTGTCTGATGCTGTTTGCGTTAACGCCTGATAGCGGTTCCGAATACCCTGGATTCCGCCAGGTTTCCAGCGCTCACTCGGATCCAAATTTGCCTGGACTGCTGCAAATGACACAGCGTGCCCTTCTGGCAAACTCCATTCATGCACCCTTCCGAACGCGCCTGCCAGCACAATGACCAACACGACGCTCAATGCGCCCCTCCATTGTCCCGGCTGCATAAAGAAATTTGCCACTGCCGCCATAGAAAGCAGCAAGAGCAAACCTGTCCCGTAGACGCCCAGTACCGGCAAATAGCCGGCCCATGGCGAATCCAGGCTCCCCTGTCCGAACAGCACCCAGGGGAACCCGCTCAGCAACCAGCCCCGAATCCAATCACCCAACGCCAAAAGCAATGCCAACACCCACATCCGCTGGCTTCCCGAAAACCATCCGCGCGCAGCCAAACCGGCAGCCAACGCCGGATAAAGGGAAAGGTACAGCACCAGGATGGAAGCCAGCACAATGGCCAGTCCCAACGGCGCATGCGCATAGACGTAGACGCTGTGGTATATCCAGTAGACGCCCAGACCAAAGTAGCCAAACCCGAATGCAGCGCCCCGCAACGCCGCACGCGCAGGACTCGCTGAATAAACCAGACAAAACAGCAGAATCAGGCCCAGCCACAATGCAGGGCGAAAGGCATAGGGCGCAAACCCGAAGGATGCAGCAACACCAGCCAAAAAAGCAAGCCCCGTTGCTCCCGGGAATGTTTCAAGACATCGCCAAACTGACGATGAGCGTGGGAATTTCACGTCGCGCTATGCGTCTGCCGTCCCTGGAACACTTCCAACTGGCGGATTCGGCGATGGCTCACTTCCACAACCTTGAACTGAAAGTCTCCGATAGAGACCACTTCTTCCTCTTGCGGCAAATAGCCCAATTGCTCGAAAATCAATCCGCCAATCGTGGAGTGATGCTCGGAGTCCAGCGCAGCCTGAAAGTGCCCATTGAAGTCGGAGACGGTCGTGCTTGCTTCGATGACATGGTGGCCGTCTCCAATTGCCCGGATGGATTCCGCAGCTTCTTCCGGGTCATGCTCGTCTCTAATCTCCCCGACAATCTCTTCGAGGACGTCCTCAATCGTCACCAGACCAGCTGCCTCGCCGTATTCGTTCACCACGATGCCCATGTGGATGTGGTTTTTCTGAAAATCCGAAAGCAGCAAATTGAGGTGCCGACTCTCGGGACATTTATGTGCTGGGAGCATCAAGTCCTTGACGGAAAACTCTCGATCCATCTCACCGCGCCGCGTCAAAACATCTTTGGCCAACAGCACGCCAATGACCACGCCGCGGTCTCCTTCGGCAATCACCGGATAGCGGGAATGGCCGCACTGCGTAATGGTCTCGATGACTTCCTCACGAGTCGCATTCGATTCAAAGACTTGCATCTCTGAGCGCGGAATCATGATGTCGGATGCGCGCAGGCGGGAAATGTTGAACACCCGGTCCAACACCTCATGCAATTCAGCATCCACAGCTCCTGTCTTGCGCAAACCGCGCAACAGAACCCGAACCTCTTCAATCTTTCGGGGAAGCAGCCATGGACGGCGCCACAGCCACTGCCGCAGCATCCCAAGCGCCTCACCCCATAATCGAACCAAGCCTTTCACGAATCGTCTCCATACGGGTCCGAGTACCCCAATTGCTGCATCAGTTGACACTCCATCGCCTCCATACGATCGGCTTCTTTGGGCACATCATGAGTGTAGCCCAGCAGATGCAGCAAGCCGTGAATGGTCAAGTGCGCAAAGCGCGCCTCCAGTTCACGGTCATATTCGGACGCCTCGCGCAATACTTCCGGCGCACAAATCACCAGGTCGCCCAATTCCCCTTCCGCAACCCCTTCGGGCGGCGGCTCAAATGCGAGGACGTTGGTGGCTGTGTTTTTGTTGCGGAAGCGATGGTTGAGTTGCTGCATTTCATCCGCATCCACCACCCGAATGCAGACCCGCGCCTCCCGCTGGTGCGGAACCGCTCTGGCCCATGCCTGAAACTGCGTAGGGTCCGGAACGTCTGCAAGTTCCGATGCGCACTGAACTTCTGGTTGGATCGCCATCATCAAGTGCGACGCTCATAAGCCTCGATAACGTGGCGAACCAAGGGATGGCGCACCACATCACGCAGTCCAAAGCGCACAAAGGCAACACCGGGGGTGCCTTCCAATACTTCCAGCGCTTCGTCTAATCCCGATCGATCGCCCGCGGGCAAATCATTCTGGCTGAGATCCCCTGTAACTACCGTCCGCGAGCCGAATCCCAGCCGCGTCAGAAACATTTGCATCTGGCGGCGTGAGGCATTCTGCGCTTCATCCAGAACAACAAACGCATCATTCAGCGTTCGCCCGCGCATGTAGGCAAGCGGACAGATCTCGATTGTGTTGGCATCCATCAGTTTGGCCACGCGTTCATGCCCCATCAGCACGTCCAGCGCATCGTACATCGGTCGCAAATAAGGATCAATCTTTTGCATCAGGTCGCCAGGCAAAAAGCCCAAGCGCTCTCCCGCCTCAACAACCGGACGCACCAATACGATGCGTTGAATCAGGCCCTGTTCCAGAGCATGCACAGCCTGCGCGATCGCAATATAGGTCTTGCCGGTTCCCGCATGGCCGACGCCAAACACCAGGTCGTAATCCCGCAAGGCCGCCAGATAGCGGCGTTGATTCTCTCCGTATGCGCGCAACCGCGCATGGCGCAGCACCAATTGCTCCGGCAATTCGGATTCCGTCTCTCCGTTACCTTCACCTGAAGTCATAAGTACGCGATTGACGCGGTCTGCCGATAATTCTCCGCTCTCTGTCGAGCGATACAAATTTTGCAACACATCAGCCGCGTTCGACACGGAGGCGAAGTCGCCGGTCAATTGAAACTCATGACCCTGATTGCGAATTTCGATGTTGAAGCAGGCTTCCACCTGATCCAGGTGCTCGCTCATCGGACCACAGAGACTGGCCAGCCGCACATTGTCTGCCGGCTGTAGCAACAGCTTTAATGTTTGAACTTGCGCGCTCAAGATAATCCGGGGTCCACCCATTCACCGCGCAGGGAGTGCGCACGTGCTTCCGTAACCTGAATGCTCTGAAAACTTCCAATCATTTCTGCTGAACCTACGAAATTGATGACGCGATTATCAGGGGCTCGCCCGGCCAATTCCTCTGAATTGCGGCGAGACGGGCCCTCAACCAGAACCCGCTGCACCGTTCCCACACGGCTTTGCGCAATCCCCTGTGCCTGCGCTTCCAATTGCTCTTGCAGGCGAGCCAGCCGCGCTTTCTTATCGGCCAGACTGACGCCATCCTGCAACTCAGCCGCCGGCGTCCCTGGCCGTGGGCTGTAGACAAAGCTGAAACTCTGGTCCAGTTGTACTTCTTTTGCCAATCGACAGGTCTGCTCAAAATCGTCTTCTGTCTCTCCCGGAAAGCCCACAATGAAATCCGAAGACACCGCAATATCGGGTCGAGCTGCACGCAACTTGCGGATGATCGACTTGTATTCAATGGCCGTATACCCTCGCTTCATGGCGGCCAACACTCGATCGGAACCACTTTGCACCGGTAAATGGACATGGCTCGCGAGTTCCTCCACTTCCGCATGCGCCTGAATCAATGAATCTGTGAATTCCCGCGGATGCGAAGTGGTGTAGCGCACCCGTTCAATGCCATCGATGGCGGCAACGAAACGAAGCAGCAACGCAAAATCAGCCGGCGAGCCATCGTGCATCGGCGCGGCCCACGCATTCACATTCTGCCCGAGCAAGGTTATTTCTCGAACCCCGCGATCCGCCAGAGACGCGATTTCCCGAATGATGTCGTCGAAGGGACGGCTGACTTCTTTACCCCGCGTGTACGGCACCACACAAAACGAACAAAACTTGCTGCAGCCTTCCATGATGGACACAAACGCCTGCGCACCGTCGACAGAGGGTTCAGGAAGATTGTCAAACTTCTCAATCTCAGGAAAACTTATGTCAACTGCCGTGCGGCCGGCGCGCGCCTGTTCGATCAATTCCGGGAGACGGTGCAGGGTCTGTGGGCCGAACACGACATCAACCTGAGGCGCACGCTGGCGCAAGGTTTCGCCTTCTTGGCTCGCGACACAGCCGCCCACCCCAATCAGCACTTCCGGGCTGAGTCGCTTGTAATGCGCCAGGCGGCCGAGGCGACTAAATACTTTTTCCTGCGCCTTTTCTCGAACCGAACAGGTGTTCAGCAAAAACAGGTCTGCTTCCGACTCTTCCGTAGTCGGAACCATTCCCAGATGTTCGTGCAATACGTCCCGCATACGTGCGGAATCGTATTCATTCATCTGACACCCGTAGGTCTCCACATAGGCTCGAGGCATTTAGCTAACTCCGCTTGCTAGAACCCGGATACCGAGAAAGAGATCGTCATCCTCCAGAAGTTCTCTGTCAATATGGAGTCGGACCTCCTTCCTCTTTCAACTGCCAGATCGGCTGAAGCCAGAGTAACCTCCTCACTACCGGCCAGTACCAGACCCAAACCCCCGGCAAAGATACGTTCGACGCCGGCAGCGGCGTTGCCCGCGCCTCCGGCAAAAAAGAAGGGAAGCGGTGCTCGCCGATAGCCCATCCGGAGGGGCGTCTCACGTCCGAAGAGCCTCAGCGCCGAGAGTTCGATCCCGGCACCGTACCCGGTGACGCCCCTCGCCAGGACATCGTCGGGGAGTCCGCCTCCGGCGACGCTCCAATCCGCCGAGACCAGACTCGACGTCAAGCGAAGTCCTTCCGAGAGAATGATCGACACCCCCGCCCGATACTCCAACGGTACATCGTGGAGGATATCAAGGCTGGTGGAGTCATCCGAGGAGGCTCGCAGATCTTGAGAGGCTCTTGCGCTGACCGCCACCCGGAGCATGCCTCCCAAATCAAGGGCTGTCCCCACAGTGGCCGTCCACCCGGAATAGGTCCAGTATCCGACATGCTCATATGCGGTCACGACCGATGTGGAATCACCTCCTCGGAAGTCCCGCGTAAAACGACGGGTGACGGAACCGGCGTAACGCCCCCCCACGATCCCCACACCCAACATTCCATTCAGGAAGGTACGGCCGAAACCGACTCCCAGATGAGAGACCGAGCCTTCCTGCCGAAAGCTTTCCAACGCCGGACTGGAGGCCTGGCCGAGGTCGATGACAGTGCCGCGC
>RKRZ01000193.1 GCA_007571105.1 Gammaproteobacteria bacterium | reverse complement strand
CGCGCACACCGTGCAAATGAGTCTGCACGGGGCGCACAACGTCCTCAACGTGCTGGCGGCGGTGGCGGTGGCGCGCGATCGGGACATGGAGACGGAGGCCATCGTTGCGGCCTTGAGCAGTTTTGGCGGCATCGCCCGACGCGTGGAGATGCATGGTGCCCTGCCGGGCCTGGAAGACGTGTTGTGGGTGGACGATTACGGCCACCACCCGAGCGAAATCGAAGTAACCCTGGAGGCCCGGCGAAAGACTTACCACGATCGGCGCCTGGTGCTGAGTTTTCAGCCGCATCGCTGCACCCGCACACGGGACTTGTTTGAAGACGTCGTGCGCACCTGGCAGGCGGCGGATGAGTTGGTTTTGCTGGATGTTTATCCGGCGGGCGAGGCGGCATTGCCGGGGGCGGACAGCGTGGCGCTGGCGCAGGCTTTGCACAAGGCTGGAGCGGCACCGGTGTCGGTCCATAGCGAGGAACAAATGCACGAGGCTTTGAATGAGCGCCTGCAGCCGAATGATGTTCTTTTGACCATGGGCGCCGGCAGCATTGGGCGTTGGGCTGCGGGGTTATCGGAGTATTTGGGCTCGTGCGCGGAGGTGTCGGCATGAATGCGGCATTCGACCAGGAACGCCGCGACGTGCCGATGTCGGAATGCACGACGTGGCGCTGCGGAGGCGTGGCGGATTTGTTGTACCAACCGGGCAGTCTGGGAGATCTGAGCACCTATCTGGCGTCGCTGGACGGGAGTGTCCCAGTGACCTGGCTGGGACGGGGAAGCAACGTTCTGGTGCGCGATGGCGGAATGCGCGGCGTCGTCATCCAATTGAGTGATCCCCTGTCCGGAATCGCCGTCGATCCTCCTGAAGTGCAGGCTCAGGGAGGGGCGCCTTGCGCGCGCCTGGCGGCGGCAACTGCGGCGGCAGGTTTGCGCGGACTTGAGTTTTTGGCAGGCATCCCCGGCACGGTCGGCGGCGCGTTGGCCATGAATGCCGGTGCGGCGGGCTCGGAGATTTGGGATTACGTCCACCACATCGAGACCCTGGACCGACAGGGAGACGTGCACCGGTTTCGTGCCGATGAGATTGAAGTGGGTTATCGATACGCCCAGTTGCCGCCGGGTCACGGAGTGGTGTTGGGCGTGTTTCATTTGCAGCGGGACGAGGATGCGATGGCCGCACGGCAGCGGATTCAGGAATTGATGGCGCGACGGCGCGAAACGCAGCCGGTCGCGCAGGCAAGCAGCGGTTCGGTTTTCCGCAATCCTCCGGGGCAACACGCGGCGGAACTGATTGAGGCGGCCGGTCTGAAAGGCTATCGCATCGGCGGTGCTGAAGTCAGCAAGACACACGCGAATTTCATTGTCAATGACGGCCAGGCGACCGCGCGCGACGTTGAAGCGCTGATTGAATATGTGCGCAAGGCCGTTGCGGATCACAGCGGGGTGCAGCTGGAATTGGAAGTGCGCATTCTGGGAGAAGATTCATGACGGATTACGGACACGTCGGCGTGCTGATGGGAGGCTGGTCGGAAGAGCGGGAGATCTCGCTGATTTCCGGACAGAACGTGCTGGAGGCCCTGAAGACGCTCGAGGTGCAGGCAAGCGGGGTGGACCTGCGGCGCGAGACCTTGCCGGAGTTGGAGGAGATGGGTCTGGATTGTTGCTTCATGGCTCTGCATGGAATCGGAGGCGAGGACGGTGAAGTGCAGCAAGTGCTGGAGGAGATGGGTCTGCCGTATACCGGCAGCGGCCCAAAGGCGTCGCGGCGCTGCATGCACAAGATGATGACCAAAGAGTTGTGGTGGCAACAGGAACTGCCGACGCCCAAGGCGGTGTTGGCGCAGGCCGACACGTTGCAGCAGCAGGCGGAGGAGTTGCGTTACCCGCTGGTGGTCAAGCCGGTGGACCAGGGATCCAGCATCGGAGTGGAGTTGGTGCACGAACCGGAGGCGCTGGTGCCGGCCGTTCGTGAAGCTTCCCTGCATGGGTGCGGGGTCATGCTCGAGCGCATGGTGATCGGAACCGAATACACGGTCGGCATTCTGGCCGGCGAGGCCTTGCCGATGATCCGCCTGCGTCCCACGCGGGAGTTTTTTGATTTTGAGGCCAAGTACGAATCCACGGAGACCGGCTATGACATTCCTTGCGGTTTGCCGGAAGTTATGGAACGCGAATTGCAGGACGTGGCCCGGCGCGCCTTTGAATGCACCGGCGCGCATGGTTATGGCCGCGTGGACTTGATCCTGGACGAACTGGATCGTCCCTGGCTTTTGGAGATCAATACGGCGCCGGGTTTGCGGCGGCACAGTCTGTTGTCCATGGCGGCGCAGGCGGTGGGTCTCAGTTATGAAGATTTGATTGTGCGCATGCTGGAGACCAGTCGCATCTGCGAAGGTGGGGAGGTGCGAAGTGTCTGATTGGTACACCTGGCGCTGGATTCTAGGTATCGCGCTGGCGGTGGCTGTCGGTGTTGGCGCGACGGTGTGGCTGCGGATGCCGGAGAATCTGCCGATCCGTCATGTCTCGCTGCACGGCGATTTGCGGCACAGCAAAGCGGAGGCGCTGGAGCACATCATTGCGCAGACCATTGACGGCAATCTGGTGACTCAGGATCTGGGTCTGTTGGAACAGCGCCTGACGGAGTACCCCTGGATCAGCCGTTGCCGGGTGCGTCGGGATTGGCCCAACACCTTGCGGGTGCATCTGGAGGAGCATGTTCCGGCAGCGCATTGGGAATCCGGAGGGATTTTGAATGCGGACGGGGTGCTTTTTGTGCCCAAAGAGCCGAAGGAGTTGGATTTGTTGCGAATTTCAGGCGAACCGGGTCGAGGAGTCGCGCTGATGAAATTCGCTTCGCAGGCTCGCAAGATGCTGGCGCCTCATCAACTGGAATTGACGCGCCTCACCGAGAGTCGACGACGGCTGGTCACCCTGACC
This sequence comes from Gammaproteobacteria bacterium, assembly GCA_007571105.1. GTDB lineage: Bacteria > Pseudomonadota > Gammaproteobacteria > Poriferisulfidales > Poriferisulfidaceae > Poriferisulfidus. Next base: position 2,991 of record RKRZ01000193.1, on the reverse strand, counting down.
GTGAAGCCGGACCTGGAGTTGGTGCTCGGCCGTGCGCGTCCCTTGCAGCGTCTGGCGCGCTGGTTGCGCTACCTCGAGGCTTATGGCCGCCACGCCACGCATCCGGCGCGTGTGATTGACCTGCGTTATCCCAACGGTTTTGCCGTTCGAACCCGGATAGAATTCTAGAGGTCTCTCGTGCAAGCTCTGAATAACCTGATCAAGACTCGATTGCCGGGCCTGTTCTCACGCCGGTTCGGTGGGCGGCCGGATCAGGCGGTCGCGCTCGACATTGGAACCTCCAAGGTGCTGGCGATTGCGGCGCGCCGCAATGAGGAGGGCGAATGGATGCTGGAAGGTTTCGGCAATGCTCCGTCTCAGGGGTTAAAAGCCGGAGCGGTGGTCAATATTGAGGAGGCGGTTGAATCCATTCGCACTGCCATCAGCGAGGCCGAGGCGATGGCGGAGTGCTTGATTCGCAACGTTATCGTTGGCATCGCCGGAAGCCACACGCAAAGCCTGGATTCCACAGGAGGAGTTCCGGTGCGCGATGCCGAGATTACGCCGTTGATGGTGGATCAGGTATTGGAGGCGGCCAGCGCCGTCAAATTGCCGCACGACAAACAACTGTTGCACGCTTTGCCGCAGGAATTCGGCATTGATGATCAGTATGGAATTCGTACGCCTTTGGGAATGTCTGGAGTGCGTCTGGATGTTCGGGTGCACTTGGTGGCCGTTGGTGCGAGTGCCTTGCACAACCTGCTCAAGTGCGCGCGCGTGTGCGGCCTCAACGTGGACAGCGTGGTGCTGGGGCCGTTGGCGGCGGGTGAAGCCGTGCTGGAAGCTTCCGAACGGGAGTTGGGCGTCTGTCTGGTGGACATCGGCGGCGGGACCTCGGATTTCGCTGTGTATGAATCCGGATCGGTGCAGTACACCGGCAGCATTCCGGTGGCGGGCAATCATGTCACGCGCGACATTGCCGTGGCACTGGGGACGCGTATCGACGATGCCGAGCAGTTGAAAGTCGAATACGGCAGCGTACTGCATTCGGAGGAAGATGCGGTTCTGTCGGTGCCGGGCCTGGGAGGGCGTCCGGATGCGTCCGTGTCAAGTTCGGAATTGGGCGACATTGTCGGTGCGCGCTACACCGAGATTTTCGAGCTGATCGACGCCAAATTGCGAAGTTCGGGCCATCAGGAACAGATGCAGGGAGCCGGGATTGTGCTGACTGGCGGCGGCGTGATGATGCGCGATCTGGACGCGCTCGCTGAGAAATTTTTCGGGCTGCCGGTGCGCATCGGCACACCGCGGCAACACATGAGTTTTCGGGACAACCGCTTCAACAAGCCGTTGTATTCCGTCGGGATCGGACTGCTGGGCGACAGTTATGCGTGGCAGCCGAATGCGGAAGTGTCCTCTCGGACGCGCTCGTTGTTTCAACGGGTCCGCGAATGGTTTTAATTTTGTTAACCCATCCAATATCAAGGAGAGTGTGCAATGACTTTATTAAATGAAACGGACCCCAAGGTCCATATTCCACCGGTCAACTCCGAAGACATCGAGGATGCCGATGTCGAGATGACTTTCAAATTGGCGGCGCCAGAGACTGCCGTAGCTACGATCAAAGTGATCGGGGTTGGCGGCGGCGGTTGCAGTGCGGCGCAGCGAATGGCTTCGGTCGGCATCAATGAAGTCGAAATTATTGGTGTCAACACCGACCTCCAGCACCTTCGCGAGTGTAAAGATCTCAATCAGTGGGTGCAGATCGGGATTGAATCAACCAACGGTCTGGGGGCGGGCATGGATCCCGAACAGGGCCTGCGGGCTGCAGAAGAGAGCCGCGAGGAACTCGATGCGCTGGTTCGGGATACCGACATGCTGTTTCTGACTGCTGGCATGGGCGGCGGTACCGGGACGGGTGCCATTCCGTTAATTGCGGAGTTGTCGCGCTCGCATAATGTGCTGACCATTGGTGTTGTGACGCGACCGTTCGCGCATGAAATGGCCAGACGCAATGAAATTGCGGCCGACGGCATTGCGAAGTTGCGTGAATATGTAGACGCCCTGATCGTCGTTCCCAACGATCGCCTGCTGGATGGAGATGAAAATGGAGAGGATATGACGGTGGGGGCCGCCTACATGGAAGCAAACAAGGTTCTGCACAACGCGGTTCGTGGTATTTCTGACTTGATCACTCGCCCGGGCGAGATCAACGTGGACTTCGCTGACGTGCGAACGGTGATGGCCAATCGGGGATTAGCCATCATGGGGACCGGTTCGGCAAGCGGAGATGGGCGTGCTGAAGAGGCGACCCATCAAGCCATGAACAACCGTTTCCTGGAAGCGGTGAAGATCACCAACGCCCAAGGCCTTCTGATCAATATCACCACCAATGGCAGCCTGAAGGTCGGTGAGCAGAGACGGGTGTCCGAGGCATTGAGACCGATGTGTCAGGATGAAGCGAGTTTTGTGATGGGCACGGTCGTTGATCCTGGCCTCTCGGATGATGATTTGGCCGTGACTTTGGTCGTGGCCGGTTATGATTCGGCGCAAGGCCATGCCAGCACTCCGTTTCCTACCTTGAAGTCTCGGAAGTTGGCGAAGGAGGGGCGTGTGGTGCCAATGCCGGCGCGAGAAGCAGAACTGAAGGAAGAAGGCGAAAGCGATTCGCAGGTTCCACCCGTTCTTGAGGATTCTGCAGAGTCCTCTGAACCCATGGCTTCCGAAGCGACCGAAACAGAAATTGCTGATCAGGAAGAGGTCTTGGAACAGGCAGCGGTCGCCGGGCTTCGCTATCCGTCGGAAGGCGCTACGGCACTGAAGCCGGAACAGCCCGACTGGGAAAGTGGCAAAACCCGGGAAATCTTCAGCATTCCGTCCTATTTGCGCAAGCAACACGACTGAGAACGCATGCAGCGGGCGTGCCGCTTCTGAGTCGTCTCACAGTTTCAGGAGCCGGTCCCGGCTCCTGGGACGCTGGAGAATTCGGAACGGCGCATGATCACGCCCCAG
>RKRZ01000107.1 GCA_007571105.1 Gammaproteobacteria bacterium | reverse complement strand
GGCTCAAGGACCCGGCGCTGTTCGGGAAGACATTTTCTGTACTCAGCGGGACGACGAAGTTGCGCACGATAATGACGAGGAACGGGATCAACAGCAAATTCAAGTCGTCCGCCAACTCAAACAACAATTCGTACATGCTCCACCCAAACATGGTCAGGTAGACCTCGAGATAACTGAATGTTGGAATCGTCGCGTACACGGCTCAAGCCAGGTGACGCAACAACAGCAAGACCTCAAACACCGCAATAACGCCAATCACGTGCACTGCCATGCTGCGCTGCTCCGCTTGGGACATCGGCGGAAATTCACGCGCTTCCCGTCTGCAATTGACCCAGCCAATGATGTCCGGCCAACGCCAAATCAAATACAGATACGAGATCCCGTGCACCAATGGATGCAGCCAAATACCATGCCGTTGCCAGAATCCCTGCACCTGCATGAGTGACTGATAACTCTGGAACCATCCTGACGCCGGAATGCCGGCAACCTGCCGGGTGACGTAGTACAGCACTGCGCCAACAAGCAAAAACGCTGCCACCGTCCAAAGCATCCGGCGCAGCATCAGGGGTTCTGTGTGTCGTTTTGCAGGGGGAAGCCGCCATCACGCAGACCGGATTCCGTTGCGTCCTCCGGAGTCATGCGGATGGGTTGAAGCGCCCCGCTCAATGTCTCGTATTCCATGAACGTGCGGATCGTGTGCGAAGCCAGCCAATGTGATTCACGAACCTCGCGAAGTACGAAATCCACCTGTTGATTGAGATTGTCCAACGCGCTTCCCAGAACTTCTTGGGCAGGCTGCAGTGCCGCAACGTTCGGTTCCTGTCTTCCCGCCTGTAGTGCGGCGCGCGCAATGAAAGTTTTCTCCACCACGCGTGCAGCCGCCAACTCCGAAGCGAGGCGTTGGATGCGCCAATCGGCATGGGCATGCGCTTGCAGGCCGTCAATGATTTCACGACGCATCATGAGATGTTGGCTGGAAATGTCGGCCAGTTCCTTTGGCTTGATTTCAAGCGGATCGGTACGCACCAATCGATTCAGAATGGTTTCAATACGCTCCCGTTCTTCCTCAATCAAAGGCAGGAGGCCATGTCCGGGAATACTGGGGCTGGGCGTTTCGTCCAACAGACTGATGGCCTGCTCCCCGATCACGTCGACCAGCCAATCTCCAACTGCTTCCGGGGTCTCGAACAAAGTTGACGAAGGCGTCTCCCGATCAGTTGCTTTGCACGTCACCTGTTCTCTATTGAGCAGACACCATCCCGCACGCGCACTGTCATAGACCGGACGAATCAACATCTGTCCGACGCCACCGGCACGCTGGCCCCCGACCCAGCTCAACCCATTTCGCGCGGCCTCCTCGGCTGCTTTCTGCGCTTCAATTACGTTGGCGCCCTCTTGCGCCTGTCGCCCCCACTCCAGCGACTTGGCAATTTGCGTCCAGGGGCTCGCCGGACCACGGTCCGCCATGACGCGCTCCATCTCCTGACAGGAATTGAGAGACAACTCATATGCGTCTCCGGCACGCACGGTGTAGTACTGCATCAACTGACAAGCCCCTGGAAACGCCCGACAAAACAGACTGCCCGGCAATGCCAACAAAAACTGCTCCGGCAATGAAGTCAGCACCATCAACTGATCTTCCAAACGTTTCAGGATCTGCTCAACCTGCAGTCGGAAATCAAACTTTCCGCAACTGTAAGTTGCGCCGACTTGGATGTCCGGCAACAATTTCAATCGCACGGTTCGACCGGGATTAGGCGGCACTGCACTTGCTCCCCCTAGGGTGTAATACAAACCCAACTCTTCCGTACTCGGCAGGCTCGGTGCTGCCGCCTGCACGGACGGAGCCACAAATGCCAGGATCATAAGGATGCGTAAGGTCATGCGCCCGACTGCAGTCGCTACTTGCGGATGTTTTCCGCGATCTGATACACGGCCTCTAATTCCGAGCAATTCTGATCGCGCATCAATTGAGCCCGATGTGCTTTCTCGTCCTTTTCGGTCTGACTCAATGCCAGCGCCAAGGCTGGAGGAACGTTGCGAAAGGGCGTCATCAACTTGCCGGACATCACCACACCCTCGGTGTACTTGCCCGGCTCCTTGCGGGCCGACAGGATCATAGCCTTTTGCTCCTCGCTCAACTTTCGGAATCGCGCGATCATGTCTACCTCGTCACGCTCCATCGCCATGCAAATCCACCACTCCGGCTGATTGAGCAATTCACACGCCGACTCCGGAATCTGTCGCAAGCTTTGGGTGGCAATCCACAGCCACGCACCGTATGTGCGCCACATCGCGGAAATCGACAGGATGTACGGAGACACCAACGGATTCTTCAGCAACAGATGGGCTTCATCCAGCACCACCACCGTCTGCCGCGCCTCGTATTGCTGCGCTTCAACCTGATCGTTGATGCGCGACAACAGACCGCTCATCGCAACGGCTAACCATGCCTCATTGCGCCGATGCGCCAGAGAACCGAGTTCCACCACCGTCACGTCGACCTCCGGCCAGGTCTCGCCCGGGCGATTGAAGATTTGCCCGGCCCGGCCGGTACAGAACAATTCGATGGCGTTTGCCATTCGCCCCAAACTTTGACATTGCACCGAACTGAGCGCATCGCCTTGCAGTTGACCGGATTCGGCTCCGGCATACATAACCGCAACAAGATCCCGGGTCAGCACTGACTGCGTCGGCTGCGTTTGAGCGTTCTCTCCCAGAATCAGTAAAGCCTTCCGGATCAGATTCAGATCCTCGCGCGCTAAGCGCGCCTCTTCTTTGGGATCTCCGCCCGTAATCATCAGCCGTGCCTGAATTTCCATCTCTCCGAGCAAATCCCGCTGAAAATTCTCATCCGCAACTTGTCCTTCCTGTAAATTGCGTGCCTCGGCAAACGGAGGGATTACCGTGGTGTCGCCATTGATGTGATGCACCGACAAACCCAAAGATTCAAAATGTTTTGCCAACAAGCCGAAAGTCGGCAATGCTGTGATCAGATACAAGCGCGGGCGATGCACTGCCACCGTATGCAGCAGGGTATTGATCAGAAACGCTGTTTTCCCGGATCCGGTAGGTCCGAAGGTGAATAAATGCGCATTTTTGGTGCGATCCTTCAAATTCAGAGGATCAAACACCAGCGGCTCCGCGCCCCGATTCCAGGCCAGAACCCCTGCGTGTCCCGTGCCGGTGGAACGCCCGTATAGGGGCAGACAGCGCACCACATGATCCAGAAACCACAGCCGCGAACACCGGACATGAAATTGGGCATCGTGTCGGGGGTCGAAATTGAACGGCAGAGCACGTACGTATGAATCCTGTGCCAAGGGATCATCTTTGGGCGCAATTAACTCAAGCCCATGCGCCATCAGAGTTGCGGATGCCTCTGACACTTTTTCATCCAGCCGCTCCTCATCGGCAGCCGAGAGAAACACGCCGCTAAACGTCGGCAAAATCAAATTGCCATTGGAAACTTCACTCAATGCATCCTTTGCCAACGCCCGAATAGAAATCGCCTGCGGATCATTGCCAACCGAATTTCGGCGAACTTTCTCGACGTGTTCCAGAATCTGATCCTGTGGCGCAAAACTCACGGCCATCATCCAAATCGCATCTTCCGGCATCCGGTCCCAGAGCGCTTGCCTGCGATCCCCGAGCATCCGCTCGGCACTGAGATGACCGACCTCCGGCTCGCGCAGCAATGCATTGAGCGTCAGAAATCGATGCGGCCGCCCGTGGAAGTGCCAACAGCCTGTGCGCCCCGAAGTCCACGGAGCTCCTTCACGCAACGCCCAATGCGCCAGATCTCCGATTGCGCCATGAGAAAACAGGGCCAGCGGCGATTTCGCGGGAGAAGGTTTCGGAAGATCTTTATCCCCCGACGACCCAAACCAATCCGACAACCAACCGGCCAAAGTCTCTGCAGAACGGGGAATCAGATGAATGCCGACCTGGGCAAGCGAATGGGACAAGCGTTCGCACACATCATTCAAAGACTGGTCATCCAGTAATTCCGATGCCGCGCTGATGCGCCAGACACACAGACGAATCTGCCGCGAACGCCCTCTCCAAATCGTTTGATTCATGGAGTCGAAGAAAAACCCATCAACTCCACAAGCATCTTGAAAGTGCCGTTGCACCGTTGCCAACCAATGCTGCGTGTAGGTTGTCCCTTGATCCTGCCGCATCGCATAGCGTTCAATGGAATGTAACGCTTCATCCAGCCGCGTCCGGTCGCGGACGAAGAACTGCGCAATCCATGGAGCGTGTTCGTTTTGCGGAAACACATTGCGCAGCAATGGCACCAAGCGCTGATGCAAATCCTGCAGCATGGCCTCGGTGCGCCCTTCGGTCTGCGCTGGCACCAAATCAAACAGCCGCCCGACGCTACGCAAATCTTTCATCAAAATCAGGTCCCCCTCCAACGCGCACTTCGGGAACAGCAATTCAGCAAAAGATTCGGAACTGCGCGTTGCACACCGTGATGCTGAATCCGGCGCAATCAATCGAGAAAATCCTGCGCGCGTCAGTGGCGGGGTGTCGCGACCACTCCAGCATCGCGCTTCAAGCACAGGCGCATGAGCCGGATTTGCGGGCAACGACGGGCGCGCAATCTTGAAGCTTTGTGTCCACTGCGAAAACATTACAGGGGTTCCCTCCACTTTCCGCGCTTCTGCAGTAACTCATCCGTGGCCCCCTCCAGCACCAACACAAGGTGCTCCCGCAACTCCTGCACCTGCCGGCACAATCGATCATCGGGTGCGCGCTCATGCTGCTCTTGTTCATAGAGCAGCAGGCTGATGGCAACATCCAGATGCACCATGACCGCATACAAATGCTTGGTCACTGCATTGCCCATCAGCAATTCAAATTTCTCCTCCGGATTGAGGTCGTTGCACTCGAACAGGATTTTTCCTTCCTCTTTTTTGCTCATGGCAACGCTCCTAAAAATTTCGGTAGCCGAGGAATTTGCCTTTGCCCGGAGCACAACACTCATAAGGCCGCCACAGATTCCAGGCGTAATTACCATCCGCACTGGTCTTGCCAGAAGACCAATTCGATGCCGCGCCAAAGGTCTCGCACGACGACTGAGAGGTCGGGCTGATCATCTGCCATCGGGCATTTCGCTCACTGATTGGCGGCAACCAGGCCATCTGTCGTTGAGTGTGGCAACGACCCTCTCTCCAGGATCTCCCCTGCCACTGGCCTCCCGAGGTTTCACACGCGGATTGATCCGGTGCCGAGATGTCGCCGTGCACAACTTCCCGATGTCCGTCGTACGCAAACGGCACATACACGCGTCCTTGCTCCAGTTGCGTGACAATGTCTGCTGCCCGCTGCACTGTGACTGCGGCAGCTTTGGCGTCTTCCGGCTGCACCACCAAGCCGATTCGCGGGAAGATCGCGCCCCAAGAATTCAGCGGCCAGGTACCGATCTCACGCATCCCGGGCGTGAATGCCTCCACGCGCAGAGATTCTTTGCCGCCTCCGCGCCATTGCAGCGCATCGGCCTTGGATAGGAAATAAGGAAACAGCGGCTTCGCTTGCGAGCGACACAAATAGCCCACCCCGGCAATTCGACCGCGCACGGGGATAGGATGCCCGACCACATCCACTTCCTTGAAACGCAGGCTATGAGTGTCTTGGGATTCCTGTCGCGGAAATGACCCTCCCTGCAGCCATGAATCCGTCAGTGTTGACGCATGGGCAGTCGCGCGCCATTCCAACCAGGGCGGTTGTCCCGTGTGATCGTAAGAGAGAAATACCAGATCCGGCAGGTAATGATGCACCCGTGGCGTGGTATTGACGCGGCAACGCCCACGTTTGCAATGCAGCCACAAACAGATGCCGACGATTTTCCAATCCAGGCATTCCGGCGCAACCGAACGCTTCACCACTTCGGCGGTTGTAAAGGTCTCCGCCATAAGTGCGGGCGCGCCCAAAAGAACCGCGCAAGCAGCGGCCGGAACCTTGTGCATTACCGCAATCCCACCGCCTTGCGCAAGCGATCGCATAGCCAGCGATACATGGGGTTGCCCATTAGACCCAAAGATGCCTTCTGTGCGTTAGCATTTCGGCCATTGCGCCTGGCGGCACGTATTTCATCGGTCAGCCCTTCGATGTCAAAGAACGGTTTGTCCATCCAGCAGTCCAACCGACGCACGGTGTAGAACATGAACTTCATGTAGAGGGCAACCAGATACAGGCAGACCCCCACAGTTAGAAGATGCAAGGTTTTCGAAAATATCATGGAGTCCTCCGTGGCTCACGCGCCGTGGCGATTATAAAAATGTGAACATAAATGGTTGTATTCATTTTGAATTTACTACTTTTTCTCATAAATCAAAGCGCGCTCGAAAACTGTGAACCAAGTCGCATAGCCGGGGATGGGGTCCCCTGTTGCGCTCAGGTGGGGGTGGACATAAAGCACCAGTCGGGGATTCGGCAAAGCCAAAAAATCCCGACGTAAAAATCCTTCGAGATCGCGCCAGTGTTCAGAAGACATTGAAGGCAATGCACGCATTGGAAGCGGGGCCGCCTTACCTATCGTCGCGTCACGATACAACTCGCGAAGCGACGCATCGCTGGGCAGCAACTCCACCGGAGTCCCGCAGGCACTAATCCAGACCGCCATCAGGCAGGGCCACGGCAAAAGTCGAGGAGTCATGGAGGTTCTGCTTCGGAGCATAGTGAATCGGAATGGCCTGAGTGATGTGAATATCCACTTCACGTCCGGCCTCAGCCAGAACTGCGTCCCACGTGTCGTTCGCATGGCGCGCCACATAGTCGGCGTACGCGCTCGCCGTCGCACTCGCGGTTTCTCCCAGCAAGTAGCGGAACGCCGCACCATCCCGGATGCTGGCCGTCTCGCCCCCTTCGTAAGTCTGCCGGGTAATCTGATCTTCGGCGAACGCACCGCCGGCGCCGGCAATCACGCCAGCCGTCAGATTGCGTAGCAAGTCCTCTGGCGCACTGCTGTGCATCTCTCCAACCAAACACGGATTCCCGGCCTTGTCCGCCAAATAGCCAAAGCCCTGCTGTTCTCCGGAATTCGCGACATGAAACACGCCGTCGTCGAACACGTATACCAAACTGCGAATAGAAGCGCTCACGCACGAGAGCGTGGCGTCCCCATGCACCACACCACGCCACAGAATGCCGCGCAACTGCGGCAACCGCATCCCATTCGCAGTGAAGTTGTCCGCACGACTGACGACAACGAAAGGCCATGGATCCTGCACAGAACCGCCTCGAGGCACACGTCCGACCAAAGCAGTCAAGGAGACGCCTTCCAGTACTGCTGGGGGAATCACAAAACGCAAATCGCCCCGGGCCGCCTCTGCCGTCGACAATGCCGACACAACCTGACCGCTTCCCAGAGGCAAGGGATTCGGGCTTCGAATGGGCTCAATCCACTCGAAGGAAGGTTGCGCAATTGCGAGGGCAGACGGATCTTCAGTCATGTCTTCGTGCCTCAGCGAACTTAGGTCAAAATCCTCTGCAGGCGGCGACGATACGGACGATGCGGCTGACGACGGCGTGGATGCCGATGTCTCTGCCTCCGCTTCCAGCTGATTCCAATCCAACTGTTCAAGACGTCGCTCCAATCGATTTAATGTCTCTTGCAAGGTTCGCGTGTCTTCTTCCTGATCCGAGATGCGTGCTTCCAGACGCCGCATTCCCGTGGCAACTGCACGCACCTCCTCGGCCGCCTCGTCTAATTCCCGACTGCCCTGCACCGCCGGCGCCTCCTCGGGCGAATGAGGAGAAGAAGACAGAAACAGTACCGACAGCACTGCCAAAAACACGGCCCCTAGCCCAAGTCGGAACAGCGGAGAGCGCAAAATCACCAGACATGCTCAGGCGGAACATGGGAAATCAACACGACGGTCGTGGTGTCGCGGGGGCTTCCGCTCGCCTCCAGGCGCGAATGCACAATGGAAGAAGCCTTGATACGCCCACGCAAATCGCGCGGGTCTAGCTGCAACGGCTCGGCAAGCCGGTTGCGCACCGTCACAGCAATCAGATAATACGGCGTCAGTTTCCACGCACTGTGGAGGATCGATTCCACCGCATCGCCGCATGCGGCCGGCTGCAGTTTGCGGCAGCGAAACAAGGCCACCGCGTCCGATTCCACCGGCACCGACCGAATGCCGGCAACTGGAACAACCTGATGCCCGGGTGCGTACAAAGACTGAATGGCGTAACGTGCCAGCGCCACATAACCGACCGGCGCAATGGCCTGCGACGCGGACGGGGCATTGCTTCGAGGATTCAACATCACGGGAACCGTCGGCGCTTGCGCATCCGTACGTATCTCCAGCGCAAGCGATCCCGCATCGGTCTCCAAATGCAGACGCTGCACATCCAGTTCATGCGCTGCAGTCAGCCACACGTAAGACCCGGCGCTTTCGACTCGCAGTTTTCCGTGCAGGGCGCGAGGCACCCCGACCCTGATTTCCTGGGCGCCCGCAATTTCAATACGACGCTCTTGCCCGATCGGCAGCAACACGGGATACGGCTCGCCCGGGCTCGCGCTCACTCCTGTCAGGGTGAGTGCAAATAGCAGGAACAAGGAGGTTTTCATCCCTGCCTCGACGACAAGTGAGAGCGCAAGCGAACCGGTGCCTGGTACTGGCGATTCAGCGCCAATCCCCATTCATTGGTTTCAGGATCAACATCAAATGCCACAACCTCCAGAAAATAGCGAACGTCGATATCCTTGTAGAGATGATCCTCCAGATAATCACGCAAACGCACATCCAGCGTGACGCGCCAGATGTCTTGGCCGACTGCCTCTACCGAGGCGTTGCCATAACTTCCGGGAACGGGGCTTAGATGTCGCTGTCGGTTGCGAAATCGCGACTCGCGGCGCTCATGTTCGCGCACCAGCCAGCGTCGATATTCTGGGCTCAAAAATGCCGCCAGGCGATGAATGTTGCGGGCGTTGTCCTGCGAGCCGTTTTCAGTCCAGTGATTGAGTTGCTGATGGATATAACCGGCGAACGCGTAAACCTCCCACGGGTGAATTTCGCCCGTCGTCAGCAACGCCCCATAGCGCAACTGCGGCGGCAGGCTGAGGCGCTGTGTGGCGGAAGCGTGCCACCAGCCTGCATAAGCGACACATTGGGATGCTGCAAGAAATATCAGGCCTATATGCAGTGCCCGCAAGTGACGCCGTCGGTTCAATTCTTCGTCCCGAAACGCCTGAGGACTCATCGCTCGACTCTCCAAATCTTCCGAGGCCGGACCAGATTCAAATGGCGCCCCCAGTGCCGTGCGAAATACTGCAAGTGCCAATTAGGAGGGCGGTTGCGCTTCAATCGTCGCAACATAGTGCCGGCGCACAGCACCATAAGAAAAGCCGCCGCCACCAGTACCGGAAGAACCCACAACAATGAACCCGTCCACAATACCACTACTCCAGCGAACAACAAGCCTGGGACGAGAGACAGGAAGATCACTGCGGTCAATTCCGTGCCCGTCAGCCCACGAAACATGGGCGGCTCAAAACCAAGGGCGCAGGCCGGGCGCATCATTCAAAACTGGTCAGAATCTGACCGCCCATGTATCCCATGAGGGCAACGATGATGATGATGAGCAAGCCGACGCCCAAATAGACACCCAGACTTCCCCAATCTCCCTTGATCCGAGCCTGATTGAGTTTGGCAAGCAGGCCGCCTCCATAGCCCAGAAATGCGCCCACGACCAGAAAACCGATCATCAGCGCCATGCCGGTGATGACCACCGTCTTGATGAAGGCAAAAGGATCGGAAGCGTCCGCGGCAACCCCGTCAAACACCGGAAGATCGAGCGTATTGACGGCCAACACTCCGTACGGATGCAGCCACAGGGACAACAACAGAAAAAGCAGGAACTTGCGTTTCATGATCTCACTCCACGTAGGCAATCAATGCGACTACCAGGAAAAACATCAGACCCAGCCACAACACCCGCGCCGCCACTTCGCCAACCGTCAATGCCTCTTCCCGCAACTGCCGCAAACTGGACAATGCGACCCAGGACACCCACAGCGTGACGGTCGTCAGACACGCGGCCGCAATGATTTCCGCGAGGGTCTCGCCGGAGATTCCGGAGGTCAATTCAAACTGGTCGCGCAAGCTACTCATACAGGCGATACTCTCCGCGGATGGCTTGCGCATCCCTTGGTGCCGTCTCTGTTGCATTTAAGGTGTGCCGCAGACCCAAGAGAATCTGATCGAACTCCAGACTCAATCGCGTGTAATCCACGCGCACCCGACCGCGATCATCGCGACGGGCATAGGCTTCATCGATTAAATGGCGCGCCAGTTGCAATTCGTGCAGAAACTGGCGCAAAACTTGGCGTTCGCCGCTGTCCGGGCGCACCAGGTAATTTGCCGCCATGGAAGAAAAGGAAGAATGGCCGGTGATCCGTTCCGGGACGCGTGCTTCATCAAAGCGAGAAACCGAAGCTACCGGATGAGAATAGCCACAAGCCGAGAGCACAACGCCCAACAACGAGATCACCCACCATCCAACTTGTTTCATAACCTTTCCTCCGAAATATGTTCGAGGCCGCTGCGGGGAAAAAGAGTGACTCGCCAACGGCCCCGGCAATGCCCCAATCCTTAAGGGACTTACATCGCCGTCGCAATCTTCAGTGTCAAAGAAAATTAATCAACAAAAAATGGTCGGAATTTTCCGACCATTTATGAGGTGTTTTGTAACTATTTGATATTCGTCAAAATACCGGTGTTAGGAGTGAGAAAGGGAAAATCCCAGTTTTTTGGGGGTATTGGAATATTTGTGGGCACAAACCCGCCCATGGCCCTCTCCTTGTGGCCTGTCTTTTTTTCGAATGGAGACCCTGAGATTGATCTCAGCGTTCGGGGAATTCAGACGGCTTCTTGGGTACCGGTTTGGCTTTCAATCGCACCCGATACAACTCCGTCACGAACTGACGGGCTCCCTGGTGCAACAAGTGCGTGGGATTATCCGTGCAGTATTTTTCAAACCACTGGTCCGTTCGGGCAAGTCCGGAATATTCGGCAATGCTGTAAGTGTCCTTGACCAGGTAGTTGTAGGCCGTCAGATAGCCAGTGATCCAGCTGTAATAAAGTGCGCGCCTCTTCTCAGGCGTCTCCAGAAAACTGGAACAGGCATCCAATCCCAGCCCCTGCACTTTGTACAAGCCCTGCACATCCCGCGCCGGCGCCTGTGCGCTCATCGCCATCAAGGCGAAAAGCCAGATCCAATGCCATGAACTCTTCACTGGGTCGCTCTCAAGGCTTCAAGAGGAAAGCGCACTCCGGTGCCTCCCAAACCACAATAGCCGCTTGGATTCTTGCCCAGGTACTGCTGATGATAAGGCTCCGCAAAATAGAATTCCTGTGCGGGAGCCAATTCGGTGGTAATGGCTTTCAGGCCCTTCGCATCCAAGGCCTGCTGGTAAAGGCTGCGGCTTTGCTCTGCAAGTGCCTGCTGGGAACTATCAGCGTAATACACACCAGAGCGATACTGCGTGCCCACATCATTGCCCTGCCGCATCCCCTGGGTCGGATCATGCCCTTCCCAGAAACATGCCAGCAGCACCGCATAATCAATCATCTCCGGATCATAAACCACGCGCACGGCTTCGGCATGCCCGGTGCGCCCGGAGCAGACTTCTTCGTAACTTGGACCGCCGGTTGTGCCGGCCGTATAGCCGACAGCAGTCGTCCAGACGCCGGATTGCTCCCAGAAACGCTTCTCAGCCCCCCAGAAACAGCCCATGGCGAAATCCGCCACACACAAATGCACCGGATACGGAGGCCTCAAAGGGTTGCGGGTGAACAGGTGGGTGTCGTTCCCGTCCATACTGCCCGTCATACAAAGACGAGGTCGCCAGTTGGCGACCCCGTCAAAAACAATTCCAGCCCTCGGAATCAGCGATAGCAGATCAGTCCGGGCCGTACGTGAAGTTGGACGCCAGACTCACGGTGCCCGAATGCTCGTGCGAAATTCCGTTGTCGTTGTACGTCACTTTCTCGGTGTCGCTGATCGTGATGTCGTTACCCGGAGCAATAGCCAGAGGCGGGTTCGACACCAGTACCGGACCACCATCAGCGCCCTCGACTTCGTGGACCACACTGGATCCGACATCGCCTACTTTCAGGCTACGGGTCTTCCCGTCTACGCGGTAGTCAATGGGCGCTTGCTTGACGCTTACGACTTCTCCGACCAGACTTGCGACCACGCCCAAGTGTCCGCCATGCGCGCCCGAGTACAACTCCTCAATGGCCTTTGCCTGCGCCTCGCTTGCGCGCTCGTCGATGTACAACGCAACTTTGAATCCGCCCTCTGTCAGCAATCCGGGGGCTTGCAAGAACATTGAGACTTCCAGATTGCTCAGGTCCGTGTCGTCCAAATGACCTTCGTCGATGTGCCAGCCCAGCAAGGCCGTGCAGGTGCCTGTGGTGGGGGGCTTCAGTGTAATGCAGGGACAAATCAAGTCGCAGGTGCACGACTCAAAGTAATTGCCCTTGAGACTCCAATTGGTAGAGGCCATGGATTGTTCCTCCTAGTGCCTGTCTATCGGTTTACGATGGAAGGCAGTATAGCACGTTTATGCGGAAGAATTGGTGTTACGCGCATTCAACATCCAGTAACATACGCACAGATTTCGAGACCGGTCTGCCCCCATGGATGCCCAGCAGATTCAACAACTCATTGAAGCCGCGCTCCCCGACGCCGAGGTCGAGGTGACGGGCAGTGAAGGGAAGTTTGAAACCACTGTCGTCAGCGATGCTTTTGACGGCTTGGGGCCGGTTCAGCGGCATCAGATGGTTTACCGCAGCGTCGCCGAACAGATTGCAGACGGCTCGCTGCACGCCCTCAGCATCCGGCCGCTGACTCCCGAAGAGCGCAATCGCTAGAAACTCAGGGGATTTCTTTCAGTCGCCCGGCGTCAATCTTGCGCAGGCCCTTCTGGCTTGCGTAATACGCCGCCAAATCCTGCATATCCAGATCGGACAGCGGGTCGACAATCACTTTCATAACGGCATTCGCCCGTACGCCGGATTTGTAGTCGCGCATGCTCTGCAGCAGATAATCCCGATGCTGTCCTGCCAGAATCGGAAATGTGGGAATTGGACTGTTGCCGTCGGTCCCGTGACACGCCTGGCAACTGAGGGATTTCTCCTGACCGCGCAGGACGTCTCCGGCCGAGGCCCCTGTCGAAATCAGGAATCCTCCAGCCATCGCCGCAATAACAAGCAGGGAAGACGACTTGATCATTTCAGGGACGCCAGATAGGACGCAATGTCCTCGATTTGCTGATCGCTCATGCGCACCGCGTGTGCGCGCATGGTCGGATGCTGGCGTTCTCCGGACCGATAAGCCTTCAAGGCCAGAACTACGTATTCCTTGTGCTGTCCGCCGAGTTTCGGCACGTGGTAGGTCGGATAAACATTGGTGTAACTCGGCACACCATGGCAACCCAGGCAGGTTGCTGCTTGTACCCGGCCGCGCTCCACCGCATCATCCGCAAAAGATGCGACTGGCGCAAGCGCAATTAACAAGGCGACGACCGGAAAGATGTTGCGTCCGTGCATCCCATGCAACTCGAAGTTTTCGTGTCTGGCGAGCGGTGTCGCTCGCGGGGTGAATTATAGCAGTTTGCCCACTGGCGACGACCGTAAACGCGAAGCTGAAAACTCCAACTTGGTCTATTTTTGACGCAAGTGAACCCGACAGACGCGACGGCGTCCGACTTGCAGCACTTTGGACATATCTTCGCCAAGCGGCAAGGTGGCTTTGATGTCGCCGACCTTGACTTCATCCACGCGAACGGCCCCCGCTTCAATCATTCGGCGCGCCTCTGAAGTGGACGCACACAAGCCGGATTGCTGCAGCACCTGTGGCAGCGGGGGGTCCTCACTGTAGTGCAACTCCACCTCTTCCATCTCCTCCGGCAACTGATGCTGCTGAAAGCGGGCAATGAAGTCCTCCTGCGCCTGATTTGCCTGCTCCTCGGAATGAAAGCGGCCCACCAACTCGCAGGCCAGCGCCATCTTTGCATCTCTGGGATTACCCCCCTGCGCCACCTGATCGCGCAGCGCCGCTATTTCCTCAGGCGAGCGCAGACTGAGCAACTCAAAGTACCGCCACATCAATTCATCCGATAGCGACATGACCTTGCCAAACATCTCTTGCGGACTCTCCTGAATGCCAATGGCGTTATCGTAAGACTTCGACATCTTGCGAACCCCGTCAGTGCCTTCCAAAAGCGGCAGCGTCATCACGATTTGCGGGAGCTGGCCACGGCGTTTTTGCATCTCGCGACCGACCAGCAAATTGAACGTCTGATCCGTTCCGCCCAACTCCACATCCGTCTCCAGCATGACTGAATCGTAACCCTGGATCAAGGGATACAGGAATTCATGCACCGCGATCGGCTGATTGTCTGCGTAGCGCTTGGAGAAATCATCGCGTTCGAGCATGCGCGCCACAGTCATTTCGGAGGCCAAACGCACCAACTCCTCCAGGGGCATGGCATCCATCCATTCCGCATTTGAGCGAATTTCGGTTTTGTCGCGATCCAATACCTTGAACGCCTGCTCCAGATAGGTCTCGCGGTTGGCCTGTAATTCCTCGGCATCCAAAATAGGCCGCGTACTGTTGCGACCAGACGGATCGCCAATGCGGCCGGTGAAATCTCCGATCAAAAAGATTACCTGATGTCCCAAGTCCTGGAATTGGCGCATTTTGCGCATCAGAACGGTATGTCCGAGGTGCAAATCCGGTGCGGTCGGGTCAAAACCCACCTTGACGCGCAAAGGACGCTGTTGCTGCAGGCGTTCCAGCAATTCCTCCTCGCTGAATACCTGTTGCACCCCTTGCAGAAGGGTCGATATGGTAGAATCAGGAATCATTCGCGGGATTGCCTGGAATCTCAATCAGACAGGGAGACGTTCAGACCCGAAGTGACTGGTATTGAAGGACTCTTGAACCGGCGTTCCTGGCCCTTCGCATCGCCAGTATCGCAGGCACTCTTGCCCCTGCTTTGCGTCTTTTCGGGGTTTCCTCACCACTTCTATCTTATTCAAAAATCGTTGCGATCATTTTCCGCATTATCGCCAAGCCTTTGATCCTTCCCGAGACCGGCTTCTATCTCCTATGAAGAATTTGCAATCCGATCTGTTGACATCGCCCTACGCCTCCACAGCACGGCGGCGGCCCCGGTCACGCACTATGGTCGTCATGTTCATTCTGGGTGGGGCCATCCTGTTGGCCGGCGCATCGGTCCTCATGCCGGAGTCCGGAACCGGCCATGCCTCCAACCCGATGGCGCTGGATTCACAAGGGGATTCCATTCTCCCTGCTGTCGAAAACGATGCGGCAGAAAATTTCATCCCGCTGGAACTTGCCGCTCCCCACGAGTTGGAAGAAGAAATCTGGAATACCGAAATCTTTGTGCGCCAAGGCGACACCCTGTCCCGGATTCTCAAGCGAATCGGGATGTTCGGCGCATTATCCGGGTTGACGAATTTGGGGACGGATTCCGAAGCGCTTCACCGCCTGAGGCCGGGGCAAAAACTCTACCTGCGCCACAGCGAAGACGGGCTGGAACAACTGATGCTGCGCTTGAGCCCGACTGAGAAAATCTACTACATTCGAAGCGATCATGGCCCCTACATTGTACAGCGCGCGTTGCTGCCAGTCAGCAAACAGCAACGCCAAGCTTCCGGCAGCATCACGCACAGCCTGTCCGTCGACGGCGACCGCATCGGTCTCAGCCCGGGCCTGATTGACAAGCTTGCGACGATCTTTGGCTGGGATATTGATTTTAGTGTGGGCCTACAGCACGGCGACCGCTTCAGCCTCATCTGGGAAGAACATTGGGTGGAAGGAAACTATGCCGGCAACGGCGACATTCTGGCGGCTGAATTCATCAACCGCGGCGAACGCTTCCGAGCCCTGCGGCATGTTGATGACGCCGGGCGAATCGAATACTACGCGCCAGACGGGCGAGCCATGCGGAAACAGTTCCTGCATGCCCCCGTGAATTACCGCCGAATCAGTTCCGGCTTCGATCCAAAGCGATTGCATCCGGTCCTGGGGATCAGACGCCCTCACCGGGGCATTGATTATGCGGCGCCCATCGGCACACCGGTTTATGCGACAGCAAGTGGCGTCGTCAACTTTCTCGGCCGCAAAGGCGGGTATGGGCGTGTGATTTTCATTCGCCATGGCAGTCGCTACACCACGGTGTACGCACACTTGTCGAAGTATGCATCCAAACTGCGCACCGGGAGTCAAGTCCGGCAGGGACAAACCATTGGATATATCGGTCAGTCAGGCATCGCGACCGGGCCCCATTTGCACTATGAATTGCGGGTTAACGGCGTCTACCGAGATCCGCATAAGGTCGTGCAGAGCATGCCGCCGGCCAAAACACTGAATGGCGTGGAGAAAATGCGCTTTCTGCGCAACAATGCAACTGCACTGAAACTCTTGGAGCAACTGTCCAGTGAGGCGGTGGCGCATGCCGATGCCCCATGAGCGAAGTCTATCTCGGTGCCTTGACCGGCACCAGCATGAATTCGATTGATGCGGCGCTCTTTGATTTTCGGTCCTCCCCGCCCCAACTTCTCGCACATCACGCCCTCTCCTTCCCGGAACTGCTGCAGGAAAAACTGCAGACCTTGTCCCGCCAACCCTGCTCCCTGCCGGAGTTTGCACTGACCGAACACGCACTCAGCCAATGCTTTGTGCAGTGCATCAACACGCTGATCACTCAGGCAGGGATCGCGAAAAGCGAGATTGCCGCCGCAGGCGTGCACGGCCAGACCCTGCTGCATCAGGGCGGTGCATCCCCTCGAACAACTCTGCAACTGCTGGACCCGAATCTGATCAACGCCCAGTGCGGCCTGAATGTCGTCAGCGATTTCCGACGCCGGGACCTGGCCGAAGGCGGCGAAGGAGCTCCGCTTGCCCCTTTGATCCACCAGCTTCTGTTCCATGACGCCAGCGAAGACCGTGCTGTTGTCAATATCGGCGGCATCGCCAACATCACTTTTCTGCCTGCTGCCGGCGCAATTTCCGGATTCGACAGTGGTCCAGGAGGCGCCTTGATGGATGAGTGGTGCCAATTGCACCAAGGAGACGCCTTCGACCGCGAGGGCCAATGGGCTCGTGCCGGAGACCCGAATGAATCGCTGCTCGAAGCAATGCTGAAAGACCCTTATTTTGATCAGCCTCCGCCCAAGAGCACCGGCCGCGAATATTTCAGCCGGGACTGGCTTGAGGGACTCATCAGCAGTTATCCCTCCGATCCCGACACCGTGCAATCCACCCTGGCGGAATTGACGGCTCGCAGTATTGCGGATGCGGTCTCTACAGCGCCAGCACCTGTCCAGACCGTGCTGGTTTGCGGCGGAAATGCGCGCAATCTTTATTTGATGGAGCGCCTTGATGCACTGTTGGACGCAACCGTTGCGCCCAGCGACAATTACGGCCTCGATGCGGAGTGGGTGGAATGTTGCCTGTTCGCATGGCTGGCACGGCAACGAATGCATGCAGAGGCTTTGGATCTGACCGACATCACCGGCAGCGCAAATCCTGCTATCGCAGGAGCCCTTTGGCCCGCTTGAGTTTCTCAGGCTTCGCTGTCTGCAGTGGCTAATTTCCGCCACTCAGACAATTCCCGCAATGGCTGGACACGCTTCCCTTCAGGGCTCACCACTACTTCCAGGCTCATGACTTCCAATCCGGACGGCAGTCGAAATTGTCCGGTCAGCACCTCGAAATACTTGAACGCGAATCGTTGCGCAACGTCACCCTGCACCAGTTTCGACAAGCGATGGTGCACCTCCTTATTCTCCAGACGCCCGTAAAACACGAAATCGTAGTGGCCGCGCACTTCCTCCTCGTGCCGCTTCTGGTACAGCACCAGACGATAGTGCCAGTGCCCGTCGGTCTCGCCAGGCGCTAATTTCAGGGAATGAATCTCAAGCTCCGGCTTGAGATCGGACTTCATGATCTTCCGGTAGAGTTCCAGCGAACTTCGCGCGTCCTGCAATTCACCCTCGCGCTTGCGAAGCATTTCCTGCAGATGTTCCATAGCCTGGCGAATCACTTGCAAATGCCGTTCGTCTTCCGCGCGACGTTCCAGCAATTGCTCATTGCGGGCCATCAATTCGTCCACATCCTCCGACAATATGCGATAGGCCGCCCGCTCCTCTCCCAACTCCCAATGCAAGTTATAGTTGCCGGCAAAATACCCCAGAACTCCTGCAACAACCGACAGAAGCAGGAGCGGCAACCAGAACTGTCTGGCCGCTCGAATCAGCGACTTCATGCCGGCAATGCCGCTTGCGACAGTGCTTCCGTTTCACTCAGGCCGAACATCAAATTCATGTTTTGCACCGCTTGCCCGGCTGCGCCCTTGACCAGATTATCGATGGTCGACAAGATCACCGCCGGCACTTTTGAATCCGCTCCGACATGGATGGAGATCCGGCAGAAATTCGACCCGCGCGTACTCTTGGTCTCCGGCAAGCTCCCCGCCGGCATCAGGTCCACAAACGCCTCATTCTCATAGTGCTGTTGATACAGTTCTTGCGCCTCTTCTGCAGAAATTGTGATCCAGGCGTACATGGTCGCCAAAATCCCGCGGATCATTGGCGCAACATGGGGCGTAAACGTCAAAGAGACGCCTTGTCCGGCAATTTGTGCTAGCACCTGGGAGATTTCCGGCGCATGCCGGTGCTGATGCACCCCATAGGCCCTGAAGTTCTCCGCCGCCTCGCTCATCAAAAGAGGCGTGCTGGCCGAACGGCCGGCACCGCTGATGCCGGACTTGGCATCTACAATCAGACGCTCCACGTCCACTGCCCCTGCTTCCAGAAGCGGCAACAGGCCCAGAATGGTCGCCGTCGGGTAACAACCCGGATTGGCAACCAGTTGTGCTTCGCGTATGGCATCCCGATTCAGTTCAGGCAACCCATAAACCGCCTGCTCCAGCCATTCCGGACACGCACGAGGCATGCCGTAATACTGCTCCCAGACAGCCGCGTCACGGAGGCGAAAATCCGCCGCTAAATCAATAACTTTAGAACCTCTCTCCAGCAGTGCAGGGACATGGTGCATGGCCGTCCCGTTGGGGGTTGCGAAAAACACCACCGAGCACGCCTGCTCATAAAGGGCCTCGTGCGTGATGTAGTCGAGATCAACGGAGGGCCGCAGGTGCGGATGCACCGCCGACACCGATTGGCCAGCCTGCGTATCCGAACTGACCGCGACCACCTCCACCTGTGGGTGGGCGACGAGCAGACGCAGTAATTCGACGCCGGTATACCCGGTCGCTCCGACAATTGCTGCCTGAATCATGCTGCGTGTCTCCGTGGATGTGCCGATTATCTTAACTGACCGCCGGCCTCTCAATCGCCCCAAAGCGCCATTGCATCAAGGGAAAATCCGGCTTATTGTATTATTGGCAGGCCTGTTTATGCCTCTTTTATCGAAACTCTCGGTACCTTCTGAAAATTCCGGTCCGCTGCCTGCGCCGGAACGGGTTGTCTTGACCGCAGCCTTGCTTCTGGTAACCGGCGGCGCCTGGGCCTGGATGCTGTTGATGGATTGGCAGATGCGGCAAATGATGAGTGGCACCGGAATCTCGGTCTGGATGCCGCCCGGTACACAGGGACAGTGGAGTGGCTACGATTTCTGGATGCTGTTCGTGATGTGGGCGGTCATGATGATCGCCATGATGACACCGACCGCCATCCCGACAATACGCATGTATCACACGGTCTCCCACAACCACCCCTCAATCACTCGCCCTGCCCTTTGCTGGACGCTGTTTTTGCTGGGCTATTTGTCGGCTTGGACGGCATTTTCGGCTTTGGCGACCTTCCTGCAATGGCCTCTGCACCACTGGGGGATATTGAATCCAATGATGGACAGCAACAGTTTTCTGTTCAGCGGCATCCTGATCGCAGTGGCGGGGGTGTATCAGTGGACGCCATGGAAGGATGCATGCCTGAACCAATGCCGCTCCCCGCTGCAATTTCTAATGGCGCACTGGCACGGAGGCGCCTGGGGATCCTGGAGGATGGGAGCAGAAAACGGCGTCTTTTGCGTGGGCTGTTGCTGGGCTTTGATGCTGATGTTGTTCGCGTTGGGCATGATGAACATGCTGTGGATCGCCCTGATCGCCTTGTTCGTGCTGCTTGAGAAAAGTCTGCCCGGCCCCTCGCCGATATTCCGCAATCTCACCGGCTTCGGCATGCTCACCGTCGGAGGCTACTTTGTGCTGCGCGCCTATGGAGTCGCATGACTATGTCTCATGAAACACGCATTGAACAATTGTTTGCAGAACATTTGGAGGTCATGGAATCTGCCCGGCAAACACTGCCCGGGCGCATTGCTGAGGCGGGGGAGCGCATCGCGCAAAGCGTCATTTCAGGCGGCAAGGTTCTGGCCTGCGGGAATGGAGGCTCCGCTGCCGACGCCCAGCATTTCGCGGCGGAATTGGTGGGCCGCTTCGAGCGTGAACTCCGCGCCCTCGCCGCCGGC
>RKRZ01000118.1 GCA_007571105.1 Gammaproteobacteria bacterium | reverse complement strand
TCGCACTGCACCGCTTCGCGCAAGGTGTCGGTTCGCTGGGCCAGAGGGTGGCGGCGACGGGTGTCATTGAATCGCTGGATCAGGGTGTCATTGTCGGCATCCAGAAACACCACCGTGACATTGAAGGACATCTGGCGCAGTTGCTCGAGAGTCTCCGGCAGGCCTTCCAGCGCTTCCGGCAGGTTGCGCGCATCCATG
This sequence comes from Gammaproteobacteria bacterium, assembly GCA_007571105.1. Lineage (GTDB taxonomy): Bacteria > Pseudomonadota > Gammaproteobacteria > Poriferisulfidales > Poriferisulfidaceae > Poriferisulfidus. The sequence continues at coordinate 5,842 of RKRZ01000118.1, read as the reverse complement.
CCGATGGCGGTTTGCTTCGGATAGGGTGAATCGGGGCGCATCAGACCCTGCGCATATTCCAGCAGCATGGTGGGCGGCAAGTTGTCGACGCAGTGCACGCCATGGTCCTCCAGGGTGTCCAGAGCGACAGATTTGCCGGAGCCAGAAAGACCGCTGACGATAATGAAATGCATGGGTCAGGATTCGCGCAGAACGTTCAGCAGCCGCGTGGCGTCGTGGCTGCTGCGCAGCAGTTCGAGCCGTTGCGGGTCGCCGAGCAATTCAGCGGATTGTTGCAGATATTCCAGGTGCGCGTCGGTGGCTTCTTCCGGCGCGACAATGCCCAGAAACACGTCGACGAACTGGCCGTCCGTCGCTTCAAAATCAATGCCCGCATCCAGCGTGAGCAGGGCCATGGAGAAGTGTTCCAGTTCCGCGACGCGGCAATGCGGGATGGCGACGCCATTGCCCCAGCCGGTGCTGCCGAGGCGTTCGCGCTTCAGCAAAAGGTCCGTCAGCATGCGCGGAGTCGTCTGTGGCAATTCATGGCTGAGCAGAGTTCCCAAGGTTTCCAAGGTGCGTTTGCGGCTCTTGAGGTGCTGTTGCAACAGAACTTTTTCAGGCTGTAGCAGGTCCAGAATGCCATGCATGGCTCTCCTCAGTTGAGTTGGTGGTGAGTGACTTGGCTTTGGTGATGATCTTTATGTTTTTCTTTGTATTTGAGCAACTGTCGATCCAATTTTCCGGCCAAAGTGTCGATGGCCGCGTACATGTCGCTGTGCTCGGCGCGGGCGTGGACATGGTGTTGGCGCATGTGCAGGGTGGCTTCAGCCCGGTGGGTGTCGTGCTCAACCGACAGCGTAATCTGGCTGTCGAGAACGTCGTCGAAATGCCGCGTCAAACGCTTGAATTTGGTATGGATATGATCGCGAAGAGGGGTCGTGATGTCGAGATGGTGTCCAGTCAGTTTAATGTTCATGAATACTCCAGATGTTCCGTCGCGCACTCAGGGAGGGCATTATACAGTTTGAGTTCGTGCAGCCTAGAAAAATAGGAACTTTATGGGCTTCTGTCGCCCGCTTTGTTTTTGCAACTCTTGGAATCCGCCCGCACTTAGGGGAATCAGGGGTCAACCCGGGTTTTGATTTGGGACATTACAGTATGAAATCTGCGCCCAAATACGTGTCGCGGACCTGATCGTTTTGCACGATTTTCCAGGGGGCGCCTTCCGCGATAATGCGGCTTGAAGACAGGATGTAGGCGCGGTCGCAGATGCTGAGCGTGTCGCGGACATTATGGTCCGTGATGATGATGCCGATGTCCTGCTCCCGAAGGCGTGCAATGATCTCCTTGAGATCGGCAATGTGCAGCGGGTCGATGCCGGAGAACGGCTCGTCGAGCAGAATAAAAGAGGGTTCCACGGCCAGAGTGCGGGCAATCTCCACGCGCCGACGCTCTCCGCCGGACAGCGCGTAGCCGTACATGTCCCGAATCTCCGTGATGGAAAATTCCTCCAGCAACTGCTCCAGCCGGGCCTGCTGCTGCTCAGGCGACAGCGGCAACTGTTGCAGGACGCCCAGAATGTTCTCCGCCACCGTGAGGCGGCGAAAGATGGACGCTTCCTGAGGCAGATAGCCGATGCCGCGCTTCGCCCGCGCACTCATTGAGATGTTGGTGATGTTCTCGCCATTGAGCCAGATGGTGCCTTCATCGCAGGGGACCAATCCTGCGATCATGTAGAAGCAGGTGGTTTTGCCGGCCCCGTTCGGTCCGAGGAGGCCCACCACCTCGTGATTGCGGGCGTGCAGGGAGACTTCGGAGACGACGGCGCGGCGGCGGTAGGATTTGCCCATGCGAAAGGTGCACAATTCGATCACCTGAGTCAAATTTCCCTCATCCCCATGAAACATGGGCTGGGCTTGCGATGGGGACGATGAAGCCATAGCTTAGTTGGCATTCAGGCGGATGCGCACGCGCTGGCGCTGCTTTTTCTTCGGGCTCTTTTCCCCTGCGGAGGTCGCAATGCGGTTTTCGTCCAGCAGCCAGATGACGTGGTCGCCAGCAAATTCGACTTCGCCGGACTGCAACTGGACATTGCGCCGCAACACCACAATCCGGTTGGCGATTTCGTAAGAGATCTGTTCTGCGGTCGCAAGCATCGGCTCGCCGGAATCCAACTGCTGCGTCCATCGGGCATCACCTTCGGCGCGAAGAGTTTTCACTTTGCCGTCTCCCGAGAGCACCACCACCCGATCGGCAGCCAATACCAACGTGTCCCGCGTCGCCCGCACGTTGCCACTGTAGACATAGACTTTTTTGTCGATGTCCCATTCCATGCGATCGGCATTGATTTCCAGGTACTCGGAATTGTGCTCTGCGGCGTGGGCGGAGGCGAAAGTGGCTTCGGCAACCTGTTTGAGCAAGGGGTAAGTCGGCTCGCGCAATCCGGTCGAGAAATGCAAGGTCGTGACATTGCCATGGAGCACTCCGGTCTGTTCGTCCAGCCGGTATTCAAGTCCGGTGCCTCGCATGGAAGTCTGTGCACTGCTGATGGTGACGTCCTGGCTGGTTCGAATTCGCTTCTGGTCGGGTTCGAGACGCAGTGAGGAACTGTGTATCAGCAACGGGGATTGGCGGGAAGAGTGGAGCATGATGGAGACGTCGCCGATCAGTTGCAGTTGGCGCTTGTCAATGACGCCCCGTTCGGCTTCGCTCCAGGAGTCTTCGTGGCCCTGGCTCAGCCCTTCCACCCGAGGCTTGGCCAGTTGGATCTGTTGCGACTGCGCGAATTGGTCCAGCCGCTCCGCGAGAATTTGATAGATGATTTCGCCCTGCATGTCGCGCATCTGGTAGCGCACGTGTGAAAAGCTATTATTGGCGGAACGCGCGCCAAGTTGAGGTAGGGACTCTTCTTTGGAATCGTACGTGCCGACCCATAGCAAAATGCCGCTGCCGATTAAGACGGCCAGCAACAAAATCGGTCGCGGGCGTCTCCAGTTCATGTGCCCAGAATCCAGTCGCAGACGTCGCGCACGGCTCCGCGCCCTCCGGCATGGGGCGTCACCCAGTCGGCTGCCGCTTGCGCCGGTTCCCGGGCATCCGCAACGGCCACCCCGAATCCGGCGGCCTCCAGCAAGGGCAGGTCGCCGAGATCATCGCCGACGCACACGGTTTGTGCCCATGCGCAGCCCAGGCGCTCGAGCACGCCACATGCTGCGGTGTATTTGTCGTTCACGCCCAGATGGATTTCCGCCACGCCCAATTCCTGCAAGCGCTGGCGCACCGCGTCGCTTTTGCGCGCACTGATGACCGCCACGTTCAGGCCGGATTGCAGCACCTGAACCAGTCCCTGGCCGTCATGTACATGAAAGCACTTGCTTTCTGGGCCGTCGCCATGCAGATACAAGCAACCGTCCGTGAGGACGCCGTCGACATCCAGGATCAGCAACTCAACGTCTTCAGGATTCATCGAATGCCCGCTTTGATGAGGTCGTGCATGTTGAAGGCGCCGATCAACTGTCTGTCTTCCAGCACCGGCATGGCATTGATGCGGCAATCGCGCATGCGACGCAGGGCATCGGCCGCCAACTCATCTGGGGTCGCAACCTGAAATTCACGCGTCATCACCTCAGAGATGAGCACCGAGTGAATGTCCACCGCATCGTCCACGCATCGGCGCAAATCCCCGTCCGTAAACACGCCGATGAGTTGTCCCTTCGCATCCAGCACCGTCGTCATTCCCAGCCCTTTCTCCGAGATCTCCGGAAGGGCGTCGCGCAGCAGGGTATCTTGGGATACCCGCGGGATCTGTTCGCCCTGGCGCATGAGGTCGGAGACCGTCGTCAGCAAACGCCTGCCCAGATCTCCGCCAGGATGCGTATTCGCGAAATCTTTTGCCTCAAATCCGCGCAAGCGACTCAGAGTCATCGCCAGCGCATCCCCCATGGCCAGCATGGCCGTGGTACTGGCCGTCGGCGCCAGGTTGAGCGGACAGGCTTCCCGGTCGATGCGCAATTCCAGACTCAGTTCAGCGCTTTGAGCCAGTTCGGAGTCCCGATTGCCGGTCAGCGAAATGATGGTGACGCCCAGGGTCCGAAGTCGCGGCATCAGGCCCAGCAATTCCGGAGTCTCTCCCGAGTTCGACAGAACCAGCACGATGTCATCCGCAGTAATCATGCCCAGGTCCCCATGGCTGGCCTCAGCCGGGTGCACGAAAAATGCGGGGCTGCCGGTGCTTGCAAAAGTCGCGGCAATCTTCTGCCCGACATGACCGGATTTGCCCATGCCGGTGACAATGATGCGCCCGGTGTATCCGCTCAGCATCTGGCAGCACGCGACAAAGGTTTCGTCGAGTTGGTCCACCAGACCGCGCACGGTGTCCGCTTCCAGTAACAGGGTTTCGCGACCGATCTTGAGGACGTCGTCGATGGGAGGTTTCGTTGGGCTCATGTCGGCATCATCATCCGTTGTGCATTCCATCCCAGATAGCCTATATAGCACAGCAGAAGCATTATCGCACCGCTGCGCGTCAGGCACAGGGGAGAGCGCAACAACAGTAGCATCCCCAAACCTGCGGTCAGGGCCAGCATGATTATGCTGTCTTCAAATAATGCGCCGTCCACGACAAACGGGCGAATGACGGCCGGCAGGCCCACCACGCCCAAGGTGTTGAACAAGTTGGAGCCGACCACGTTGCCAAGAATCAGGCCGCTTCCCTCGGCCCGTCTTAAGGATGCAACGGACGCGGCCAATTCCGGAAGGGAGGTGCCGATGGCGACCAAAGTCAGGCCGATCAGCAACTCGCTGACGCCAAAGGTCCGGGCCAGCTCGCTGCAACCCCAGACCAGCACCCAGGCGCTCGCCGAGAGGGCCAGCAGGCTGATGACAGTGAGTGCGGCCGCGAAGGGTACGCCCATAGTGTCCGGCGCGTCGATGATGGGAGCGCTGGCTTTGCCGCTTCGCACGATCCAGCCAATGACGAGAATCAACGTAATCAGCATCGCGACGCCTTCGATGCGTGATAACGCCAGATCCGATAATGCCATGAATACGCCTGCGCTTGAGAATAGAATCAGCGGCAAGTCGCGCCGCAGAAGCAGTCGGTCGGCAAACAGGGGCGCGATCAGCGCAGAAATCCCCAAAATCATGGCAAGGTTGGCAATGTTGGAGCCGAACGCATTGCCGATGGCAATGCCTCCGCTTCCGCGGGCTGCAGCAGCGGCGGAGACCAGCAATTCCGGGAGACTGGTGCCGAAGCCAAGAATGATGACGCCGATTGCGAAGGAGGGCATGCTCCAGTGCCGCGCGAGCGCGCAGGCGCTTTCAACCAGTCGATCGGCACTCCAGGCTAAGGCGATGAAGCCTCCGATGATGGCAACAACATGCAGGAGAGTGGGGGACATGAGGTCCTGGGGGTGCCGGCAAAGTGCGGGAGCGGCGTGCTCGGATGAATAACAGGCCGGGGGGACCCGCGCGTGGAAAATTATAACGGGCAAGGGCAATTGAGTGGATTCGAAAATTCACGAATCTGTGCTAACCTTGCCGTCGCAAACCCAACAACGCCCTAATCGATGTTTGAACGTCCCAGTGGCCGTGCGCCGGGTGAGTTGCGTCCGATCCGTTACCAACGTGGCTATGTGCGGCATGCCGAAGGCTCGGTGTTGTGTGAGCATGGGGAGACGCGGGTGCTGTGCACGGCGAGCTGGGAGGTCGGGGTTCCGCGCTGGCGGCGGGGACAGCAAAGCGGCTGGCTGACGGCGGAATACGGCATGTTGCCGCGCGCCACGGGAACCCGCACGCGGCGGGAGGCGAGCAGTGGGCGACAGGGAGGGCGAACCCTGGAAATTCAGCGCCTGATCGGCCG
>RKRZ01000044.1 GCA_007571105.1 Gammaproteobacteria bacterium | reverse complement strand
AAGATGAAACAGACGGCGGAAGAATACCTGGGCGAGAGCGTGACCGAGGCCGTCATTACGGTGCCGGCCTACTTCAATGATTCACAGCGTCAGGCAACCAAGGATGCCGGCCGCATTGCGGGGCTGGAAGTCAAGCGCATCATCAACGAGCCAACGGCAGCGGCATTGGCTTACGGCATGGACAAGAAGCAGGGCGATGCCCGGATTGCGGTGTATGACTTGGGCGGCGGCACGTTTGACATCTCGATCATCGAGATTGCCGAAGTCGACGGGGAGCATCAGTTCGAAGTGCTGGCGACCAACGGCGATACCTTTCTCGGAGGCGAGGACTTTGATTTGCGGCTGATTGATCACTTGTGTGATGAATTCAAGAAGCAGTATGGTGTGGATTTGCATAACGATCCGATTGCACTGCAGCGCTTGAAAGAAGCGGCTGAGAAAGCCAAGGTGGAATTGTCCACGGCACAGCAGACCGAGGTGAACCTCCCGTTCATCACGGCGGATGCCAGCGGGCCGAAGCACTTGAACACCAAGATCACTCGGGCCAAACTGGAATCCCTGGTCGAGGATTTGATCGAGCGGACGATGGCGCCGTGCCAGACCGCTCTGTCCGATGCGGGCTTATCCGCCAAGGAGATCACTTCGGTGATTCTGGTCGGCGGTCAGACGCGGATGCCGAAAGTGCAGGAAGCGGTGGAGAAGTTGTTCGCTCAGGCGCCGCGCAAGGACGTCAATCCTGACGAAGCGGTGGCGATGGGTGCGGCCATTCAAGGCGGTGTGCTCGGTGGCGACGTCACCGACATGCTGTTGCTCGATGTCACGCCGCTGTCGCTTGGAATCGAGACGCTCGGCGGGGTGATGACGAAATTGATTGAGAAAAACACCAACATCCCCACCACGGCGACGCAGGTGTTTTCGACTGCGGCAGACAATCAGCCTGCCGTGACCGTACATGTGCTCCAGGGCGAGCGCGACCGCGCGGACGCCAACAAATCACTGGGGCGGTTTGATCTGACCGATTTGCCGCTGGCGCCGCGTGGAGTGCCGCAAATCGAGGTGTCCTTCGATATTGATGCAGACGGCATTCTCAATGTGTCGGCCAAGGACAAGGCGACCGGCAAGGAGCAGTCGATCGTGATCAAGGCTTCCAGCGGTCTGTCGGACGAAGAAATCGAGCGCATGGTCAGTGACGCTCGGGAGCATGCCGAAGAGGATCGGAAGTTCCAGGAGCTGGCGCAGGCACGCAATAATGCGGATGCCCTGATTCATGCCACGACCAAGTCGATGGAAGAGTTGGGAGAGAAAGTGACGGCAGAGGAGCGTGCCGCGGTAGAAGTTGCTGTCAATGATCTGAAGAGCGCATTGGAAGGCAATGAGATGGGAATGATTGAAGCCAAGACCAAGGCACTGACCGAGGCCGCCGGCAGCATTGCGCAGCGGGCCTATGAAGATGTGCAACAGCAGGGCTCCGATACGGATGCGGAGACGCCGCGCGCCGAGGGTTCGGCGGAAGATGTGGTCGATGCCGATTTCGATGAAGTGGATGAGAAAGGCGGAGGCAACGGCTCCAATCGGGGTAACGGCAAATCGTCTTCCTGAGGGCGAGACGATGATTGCCGCACGCGAGCATGGCCAAACGTGACTATTACGAAGTATTGGGGGTCAGCCGCGACATCAATGAGGCGGATCTAAAGAAGGCCTACCGGCGTCTGGCCATGAAACACCATCCGGATCGCAACAAGGACGATCCGGACGCGGACAAGAAATTCCGGGAGATTCAGGAAGCCTACGGCGTGCTTTCCAATCCTGAAAAGCGCACTTTGTATGACCGTTTGGGCCACGAGGGCGTGGCCGCGGGAATGGGCGGTGGCGCGAGTGGCTTTGGCTCTGGGTTCGGACCGGGGTTTGAGGATTTTTTCAGCGATGTCTTCGGCGATGTGTTCGGAGGCGGTGGACGCCGCCGGCAAACGGAGGTGCGCGGAGCGGACCTGGCGTACACCATGGACCTCGATCTGGAAGAGGCCGTATTTGGCGTCACTCGCGAGATTCCGGTCGAGACGCCCGTCAATTGCGATACCTGTTTCGGCTCCGGGTGTGCGCCCGGCCATGAGCCGGAGGCGTGCTCGGGCTGTCAAGGCCGCGGCGAAGTGGTGGTGCAGCAAGGCTTTCTCACCATGCGCCAGACCTGTCCGAAATGCCATGGCCAGGGCAAGATTATCCGGGTTCCGTGTCAGGATTGCCATGGCTCAGGGCGCGTTCGGCGCGCGCGACAGTTGCGCGTCAAGATCCCTTCCGGAGTTGATCACGGGGATCGGGTGCGCTTGTCTGGTGAAGGCGAGGCAGGCGTGCGCGGTGGTCCGCCGGGCGATCTGTATGTCGAGGTGCACGTGCGCCAGCATCGCCTGTTTCGGCGCGATGGAGACAACTTGCACTGCGAAGTGCCGGTCAGTTTCACGATGGCGGCCCTGGGGGGTACGATCACGGTGCCGACGCTCGACGGCCACGTCAACCTGAAAATCCCTCCCGAGACGCAAACAGGGAAAACTTTGCGCTTGCGCGATAAAGGAGTGCGCTCAGTTCGCAGCCATCAGCAGGGCGACATGTTGTGCACGCTGGTGGTGGAGACGCCGGTGAATCTGAGCGAAGAGCAGCGGCATCTGCTGCGGGAGTTGGACGCATCAATGGAAGGGGAAGCGCACTCGCCGCGCGCGGAATCCTGGCTGGAGCGGGGACGCAGTTTTGTGGATAATCTAAAATCATGGTTGCACTGAGCAGGTTCAAGGCGAGATACCATGGATGTACGGGTTGGCATTGCAGGCATTACCGGGCGGATGGGCCGCACGCTGGTTCGTCGTGCTCTGGAGACTCCCGGAGTGAAACTCGGCGCTGCCAGTTCGCACAGCGATAATGATCTGGTGGTCGGCCAGGATGCCGGCCTGTTTACGCAGACGCAATCTGCCGGGGTTGCGATTTCCGGCTCGCTGGAATACTGCCGCGATGCTTTTGACGTCGCGATTGACTTCACGTGTCCGGAATATTCAGTGGAGCTGGCTGAGTTGTGTGCTCGGCACCACAAGGGCCTGGTGGTCGGGACGACGGCTCATTCGGAAGAACAGACGGAGGCCATTTTGCGGGCATCCCAGCAGATTCCCATCGTGATGTCTCCCAATATGAGTGTGGGCATCAACCTCATGCTGACGCTGCTGCAAGAAGCGGCGCGGGCGTTGGGGGACGAAGTAGATGTTGATGTTGTGGAGCAGCATCACCGCAGCAAGCAAGACGTGCCGTCCGGGACAGCCCTGGCGCTGGGACAGGCATTGGCCGAGGGGCGGGGGCAGAAATTCCCGGAATGCGCCTCTTTTGAGGCATTGACGTCGGGAGTGGAGCGGGATCCCTCAACCATCCATTTCCATATTCTGCGACAAACCGGCATGATTGGGGAGCACAAGGTGGTTTTCTCAATGCCTGGAGAGTGTCTGGAGTTGTCGCACCACGCCAACAATCGGGAGATTTTCGCCAGTGGCGCTCTGTATGCGGCGAGTTGGTTATTCGGGAAGCCCCCGGGCTTCTATACGATGCGGGATGTTCTATCTGCGCTAGACTAGCCTTCATCGATCCGTTAGGGTGTCTGCGGAGAGGTGGCAGAGTGGTCGAATGCGGCGGTCTTGAAAACCGTTGAACCGCAAGGTTCCGGGGGTTCGAATCCCTCCCTCTCCGCCAGATTTAAGTTCCATTAGTGGCTTCACATTCAGTTTCCAAAGTTGGATACATTGCCCAAGATTACGATTGTTAGTCGACTGCTCCTCCAACAATGGTCCGCTATAGAGAAGTACGCCCCAATCTATAGACTAAAAACCAGCATGACGAGTCGCAGCAAGTGGATTAGGTATTCTGAAGGCCGAGAAACTCGGGATCTTCTCATCGCTGCCCTAAAGGACTGGCGAGCAGTCGTCTTTCATCCAATTACGGCATGGCGGCAATTATGTAGTCTAAGAGCCGCAAGCGAAAGGGTACGTAGAGTCAACAATCAACGTTTTCTGAAAGAGTCTCTCGCAGATTCGGAAACTGTATCCGTACTCTCCAGCCTCACCAAGGAACAGCGGCGGGCTGTCCTGATTGATGAAGACCACAACTTGGTCGTTGCTGCAGCGGGTAGCGGTAAAACTTCGGTAATCGTGGCCAAAGCTGATTGGCTTATTCGCAAAGGCTATCGGCGCCCGTCTGAACTATTGTTGCTGGCTTTCTCTAGGAACGCTCGGAAGGAACTGGAAGACCGACTTCATCGTAAAGGGATAGCCGACGACCTTACAGTCCAAACTTTCCATAAGTTGGGTATGACAATTATCGGTGAAGCAGAAGGCAGGCGTCCGACATTAAGCAAGGTAGCCGAAGATGGTAAAGCTTTGCATGAGCTGTTGAAGCAAATTGTGAATGACCTGAAAGTTGATGGGAAACTCTCAGGAGCATTGTTGGATTGGTTCCAAGCCGAATTCGCGCCATATCGAAGGGAACATGAGTTTCAGAACCAGGGGGAGTATTTTGACTATATTCGCAAACATGAAATCCGTTCCCTGAATGGCGAGAAGGTTAAGAGCTTCGAAGAATGCTAGATCGCAAATTTCCTCTACTGCAATGGTGTTCCTTACGAGTACGAATGTTCCTATGAGCATGACACTGCGACACCTGAAAAGAAGCAGTACCAGCCCGATTTCTATCTCCCGGACTCACAGATCTATATCGAGCACTTTGCTCTGTCAGCATCAGGCGACACGCCCCCTTTTATCAATCGGGAGGAATACCTCAGATCGAGAGACTGGAAAAGAAAACTTCATGCTAGGCATGACACGACCCTCGTTGAGACCTATAGCTATGAGCGTGCTGTCGGCAAATTGACCGAGAATCTGGCTGAGAAGTTGCGCGCCCAAGGGGTAATCTTCTCGCCCATCTCCAAAACCGAAATCTTCTCTGTTTTAAATGAGCAAGGCCGGATTGAGCCCTTCCTTCGTCTAGTGGAGACCTTTCTCCAGCACTTCAAGGGTGCGCAATTGTCATTTTCGGAAATAGCTCGACGGGCAGCGAACACCTCCTATCTCCCGCGGGCAAAAGCATTTCTGGCTGTGTTCAAACCGATCTTCGAGCACTATCAAAAAGTTCTTGCACAACGAAGCGAGATTGACTTCCACGACATGATTAACAAAGCCACGGAACATATAGAGACAGGGCGCTGGTCTGTTCCGTTTGGTTATATCTTGGTCGATGAATTCCAAGACATCTCTATCGGTAGGGCAAGACTGTTGAAGGCATTGCTGAATCGGTCGCCGAGTAGCCAATTGTTTGTCGTCGGTGACGATTGGCAGTCCATCTATCGATTTGCTGGTTCCGATATTGCCATCATGCGTGAGTTTGAGGATCGTTTTGGATACTACGAGCGAGTCGACTTGAGCACAACCTTCCGGTGCCCTGATCCTATTGCTTCAGTTGCAACAAAGTTCGTTCTCTGTAATCGTGCGCAGATCAACAAGACAGTTCGTTCGGTCTGTTCGTCTGAAAAATCGGGCATCTATGTTTGCTTGCCCGAAGACAGGTCCTCCGAGTCCTCCCTGCTGAAGGAAGCACTCGACAGAATCGCCGCTGATGCTGCCCGGTATGATGAGACATCGACCGTTTTGTTGTTGGGTCGCTACCGACATTTGCGACCGCAAAACATGTCGGATCTGGAAAAACAGTATTCCGACTTACGCCTTGAATGGAAGACAGCGCACCGTTCAAAGGGGCTTCAATCTGATTATGTTGTGGTGCTCGGCTTGTATGCTGGGAGATACGGTTTCCCCTCGGAGATTACCGATGATCCGTTACTCGATCTCGTCCTTGCGGCATCCGACAAGTATCCCAATGCTGAGGAACGGCGGCTATTCTATGTTGCTATAACTCGCGCCAAACGCCAAGTATTCTTGCTGGCAGAAGGAGGGCCGCTTTCTGCCTTCACCCTAGAATTGATCAGCAATGAGGCATACGACGTCAAGGTTTTGGGGCGACGGTCTGAAGATAA
>RKRZ01000086.1 GCA_007571105.1 Gammaproteobacteria bacterium | reverse complement strand
CTGGATCGCCTACGAGCCCGTATGGGCCATCGGCACCGGGGTCGCGGCAACTCCCGACATGGCCCAGGAAGTCCATGCGGCCATCCGTCAGGAGCTGGAAGCAATCCTGGGTGACACGGCGCAGGAAGTGATCGTGCTGTACGGCGGCAGCGTCAAACCGGACAACGCCCGCGAACTTTTCTCCATGCCGGACATCGACGGCGGCCTCATCGGCGGCGCTTCACTCGATGCGGAATCTTTTCTTTCAATCTGTCAAAACGTGCCACAATAATCCTTATGCTCTACACCGCCTTAATTGTCACTGCCGTCATTCTGTCCCTGACCATCATTGGTCTGGTGCTGATCCAACATGGCCGGGGTGCCGACACAGGAGCAGCCTTCGGAGGCGGCGCTTCAGGGTCCGTATTTGGTTCCCGCGGCAGCGCCACGTTCCTCAGTCGCGTCACCGCCGTTGCCGTCGCGCTGTTTTTTGCTAATTGCCTGACGCTCGCCTGGGTGGTGCAAAACACACCGGTTGAACAAAGCCTGATGCAGCAAATGCCCATGGAAACCGAAGCGCCAGCCCTGGATCAGGATATCCCCGAATCTGAGGCCCCGATCGAACCGGACCCGACAACGGAAATCCCTGAATAAGGTGTCGGAGCATTTGCGATAATACGAAAAAAACAAGCATTGCCGATGTGGTGGAATCTGGTAGACACGCTGTCTTGAGGGGGCAGTGGCGCAAGCCGTGCCGGTTCGAGTCCGGCCATCGGCACCATCCAATCGCTCCAATCTGGCTGCCACATGGCTGCTAACCCTACTACCGACTTTCTTGATCCGAGTCGGAACGCCCTGATTGAGGCCTCCGCGGGGACCGGGAAAACCTGGGCCCTAACCGCCCGCATCCTGCGTCTTCTGCTGGAAGGCGCACCGCCGGACTCTATTCTGGCGATCACTTTTACCCGCGCCGCCGCCGCGGAAATTCGAAGTCGGCTCATGCAGCGTCTGGCAGAGTGGCCGTCCCTGGATGACAGCGAACTGACGGCACAGTTGCAGGAATTGCAGGCTCCCTTGTCAGACCCGGAGATCCTGAGACGCGCACGAGAATTGTTCGAGCAGGTGCAGTTTGCCGAACGGGACCTGCACATTTCGACTTTTCACTCTTTTTTCCTCGACCTGCTGAAGCAATTTTCTCTGGAAGCCCGTGTGCCGGTCGATTTTCAGGTCCCGGCCAAAGAACAGGTCAGCGAGATGTTGCTGCAAGCCTCTGAGCAAGTGCTGGCTGAAGCGAAAAAAGACCCCAAAGGAGCACTCGCGGACGCCTTGGCTTGCGTGATGGAGCAACTCGGAAAATCAAACGCATTGGATCGGTTTTTCTTCATGCTCAAGGGCCACATGCTGGAGTGGAACGCTTTCGATGGCGGATGCAGTCCTGAAGAACAAGTCGAACGGCTGCGCCATGATGTCTTCAAACTGGCGGAAGGCCCGGAATCCTTCCCAAATCCCGAAGAGGATGGCGAAACCCTGAAACGCCTCGCTTCCTTGATGGAAACCCTTGGAGGACAGACTCGCACGGCAGCGGCAACCGGCATTCGCGCTGCATTAGAAGCCTCTCCCGAAGACTCGGAGCAGTTCACGGACCGCTTGTGCGCTGCCCTATTGACCCAGAAAGGCGAGTTCAGCAAGAAATTGGCTCTGTCACCAACTGCTGTCAAGAAAGCCAGTTTGAGTGACAAACAATGCGAGGAGTACCAGCAACTCGAAGAGTACGCCAATCGCGCAAAGGATGGGCAAGATTACTATCGGCGCCAGAAATCTTTTGCGTTCAATGTCGCCGCTCACACCCTTGCACGCCGATTCGCACAACACTACCAGCGAATCAAACGGGCACATCGCTATCTGGAATACGACGATCTGCTGGAAGCCGCCCATTACATGCTGGCGAAAGGCGCGCAAGCCCGAGGCACCCTGGAATGGGTCCAGCTCAAACTGGGACAGCGTTTCCGGCATATTCTGATTGATGAATTCCAAGACACAGACCTCATGTCCTGGAGCGCCATGCGTGCGCTGCTTGATGCGGTTCAGGAAAGTGATGAGCCGAACACGGAATTTATCGTCGGAGACGTCAAACAGTCGATTTATCAATGGCGACGTGCGAATCCGGCCGTGCTGGAGGAAGCGCGGAAATGCCTGGAAGGCCCCCATACCACTTCTGGCTCGTTGGATATGTCCTATCGATCCGCTCCGGCCATCATTGAATTTGTAAATGCGTGGGGAAATCAAGTCCAGCTGCCCAACTTCCAGGCCCACACCACGCACCGGAAAGAATTGTGGGGATGCGTCGAATTGCTTCCTGATCCAGAGAAAGACAGCGAACAATCAGATTCAGTGCGTTCGCTTCGAAATCCCTTGACCGAAGCCCGAGAAAATTCCGATTCCCTCGACCACAAAGATCGTGTCGCAAACATGATCGCCGAACGCCTGCAAGAGGTTTTGGAATACGACGTCATCGAAGACGGTGGCACCCATCGACCGGCGCAATATCGCGATGTCATGATTTTGGTGCAGAGACGCACGCACGTCGCAAACATCGAGCGCGCCCTGACGGAGAAGCAAATCCCGTTTGCCCGTCAATCGCGCCAGACATTACTGCAGGCACTTGAAATCAGTGATCTGATCGCGCTCTTGAAGTTCCTGCTGCACCCGGGCGACGATTTGAGTCTGGTGCAGGTCTTGCGCTCGCCACTCTACAGCGTCAGTAACGAGGACCTGACCCATCTCAAGCAAAACTACCCGGATATGCACAGTTGGCACGAACGCCTGATTCGCTACGAAAGCGAGAACCCGGATGACGCCCATCCGCTGTGCCGAGCCGTGCACCAGCTTCAGCACTGGAAAGCCTGGGTGGACCACGTCCCGCCGCATGATCTGCTGGACCGGATTTATCACGAAGGACGGATTCTGGAACGCTACCGCAGCCTGTGGCCGGGAGACCGGGGGCGCCAGGCGGCGCACAACTTGATTCGCTTCCTTGAACTTACGCTGGAGTGGAACAGCGGACGTTATCCGAGCCTCACCTTCTTCGTGCACTACATCGACAGCATGCTCCAGGGCCTGGTTGAAGGCGCAGACGCACCGGACTTGATTTCAACGGGGACGGCGCAGCAGGAAAACCGCGTCCAGATCCTGACCGTCCACATGGCCAAGGGGCTGGAAAGTCCCATTGTCGTCTACGTGGAAATGACGGGGCGCAAGCGTTCCACTCAAGTCGGCGACCTGCTGATTGAGTGGCCGGCGAGCGAATCGCGACCGACTCGATTTCTGATGAAGCCGGCTCAATCCGATGTTGACACCATCACTCAAGCAGTCGTAGAACGCGAGAAACAGCAGAAGGAAGCCGAAAATTTGCATGTTGACTATGTAGCGTTTACCCGTGCCAAACAGCATCTGATCCTGTACGTGCCCGACCGCGACATTCTGAAGCAATGCATCGATCACGCCACACAAAGCGTGGACATCAAACCGCAAGCGCCCTCTCCTGCGCCGGACGGAGAGACCCCTGGTGGCACTCAACTTTCTCCTGAAGAACTCAAACTGCTCAGGCGGGAGACACCCGAATCTCGGCTCGAAACACCCTCTGAAACGGGTCCCGAGATCTCGACCGAACGTCGAGCCGCACGCGGCCGGGGCGTTGCCATCCACCTGCTTCTTGAGCAAATGGAGCGCAGTGAGCTTTCAGCTGGCGCGCTCGCGCAGATTGCCCGGAGATGTCACCGCCACCCAAATGATGCAGAGTTTCTGAAATGGGTCGAAGAGGCCCGTGGCGTGCGTGACGACCCCAAATTCGCCTCGATCTTCCAGCCCAAACGTGGGACGCGCGTTCATACCGAGGTCCCGGTCCTGTCTTACGGAGAATCGATGGACGCCGAAGAGGAGTATGGCCGCATCGACCGACTGCTGGTGTCGGACAAGGAGGCCTGGATCATTGATTTCAAATCACATGCCGAGACAGACCCGGAAGCGCTGGCGCAAGAAGCCCAGCGTTATCTCGACCAAATGAGTCAGTACGTGCGGTGCATCCAAAAAGTTTATCCCGAGCATACCATTCGCTGCTCACTGCTCTTCACGCACAGCCGCACCCTGCACGAGATGCCCATTAATCTTTCAGATTAACCGCCTTCCAGCACGGCAATGAGTTCCTCCGGAGGACGATAGCCGCGAATTAATGAGCCATCCGGCAAGAAAATAGAAGGCGTTGAACGAATGCCGATTTGCTCCACCAAATCCATGTGCTCCAGCACAGGGTTGGCGCACTCGCGCGCCTCAATGGGCTGCAGCCGTTTGGCTGTCGTCATGGCCTGCAGCGGATCATCCGCGCACCAGACACTGACTGATTTGTGGTAACTGTCACTGCCTTCGCCCGCACGGGGGTACATCAGATAACGCACTTCCACGCCGCGCCGGTTAAGCACGCCGATGTGTTCATGAAATTTTCGGCAGTATGGGCAGTCGATGTCCGTCACAACCGTCACGTAATGGCGCTGCTGCTTGGCCGGAAACACCACCATCTTGTCGGCCCCGTAAGTCTGCAGCACCCGCGCCCGAGCCTGGCTGCGCGTCTGTTCGCTCAGATTGCTCATTTCCTCCAGGTCGTAGAGTTCGGCCTCACGCAGCAGATAGCGCCCGTCTTCCGTGATGTACAGAAGTTCGCCTCCGTATAGCGCCTGATACATGCCCGAGACCGGTGCGCGTTCCACATGGTCCGGGTGATACTCCGGGAACAGGTCGATCAGGCGAGCCCGGATCTGTTCCGCCGTCAGCGCCTCGCCCGCCCAGACCATACCGGCGAACGCCGATGCCAGGAACGCCAGGCTAACCGCGGGGATGATGGGTTTGGTGAAGTTTCTTGAGTTCATCGTGTGCCAGGTGGGTATAAATCTGGGTGGTGCCAAGATCGCTGTGTCCCAGCAGCATCTGCACAACCCGAAGGTCTGCGCCGTAGTTCAGGAGATGCGTCGCAAAGGTATGCCGCAAGGTGTGCGGAGACAAGGGTTTGGTGATTCCGGCTTCACGGGCGCGCTTACGCAAAATCTGCCAGAAGGCTTGCCGGCTCATGGCCCGTCCGGTGCGCTGGGTGAGAAACAAGTCTTCCGTCTCGGCATGGCCGTCCAGAAGTTTCGGTCTCCCGTCCCGCAAGTATTGCTTCAGCCAGTCCGCCGCACATTCTCCAAAAGGCACCAGGCGCTCTTTCTCTCCCTTGCCGGTCAGGCGAACCACGGCATTCTTCAGGTTGACTTGCGCACATTGCAGAGAGATCAGTTCGCTGACCCGAAGGCCGCAGGCATAGAGCAATTCCAGCATTGCACGATCGCGCAAACCCGCAGGGGTGGTGCAATCGGGCGTCCCCAGCAGATTTTCTATTTCCTCTTCACTGAGAACCGAGGGCAGATGCCGGGGCTGCTTAGGAGCCAAAATCTGCTCACAGGGGTTGTCCTCGCGGAGTCCCTGGCGTTTTGCGTAACGATAAAACAGTCGAATGGCCGACAAATTGCGGGCCACGCTGGAGGCTTCCAGGCCGCGCCGCAGTTGCGCCACAAGATAGGATTGCAAAACGCTGGAGTCCGCCGCCAACAGCATCTGACCTTCCTGATTTAGCCACTGGGCGTAAGCATTGAGGTCCGCACGATAGGATTGAAGGGTCGCTTTTGCCAATCCGCGCTCTGCCCAACTGCTGTCCAAAAAGGCGTCTATGGTGTCGCTATCCGACATGCCGGCAAGTATACTTCATGCCTCTCATATCTCTGCGGCGCTGCGCCAACTGAGGCCCGTTTTTCATGGAACCGGAATCATCTGCCGAACTTTCCGTCAACCTCTGGCGCCGGTTCGGCTGCATGTTCTACGACGGCATTGCCCTGATGGCGATCTGGTGGGGAGCCAGCCTGCCTTTCGCGCTGATTGACCTGAGTGTGCCTGGATCAATGGAACGCCTGCTGTATCAACTCTATCTGCTCGGAATCGGCATCCTGTATTTCGTCCTGTGCTGGCACCGAAAAGGGGCAACTTTGGGAA
>RKRZ01000130.1 GCA_007571105.1 Gammaproteobacteria bacterium | reverse complement strand
GTACACAGAAATCACATATCCGACAATCACCAGCAAGGAAGGCAATGGTTTGGTGAAGTGATGGGTTGTCATCAACCCCAAGGTGGCAGCGACCTCAAACGCAATCGCCAACATCAGATAGACGTAACTCATTTTCATTGTCTTATTGCCTCGCGTGTTCCCGTACAAATTGCACAAACCACCGCACCCACTCGAATCGCTGGGTGTGACGCAGGTGGGTGTAGCTGGCAAATAGGTTGCCGAGTACGAGTCCGTCCTTGCCATCAACAATGCCGACACCGCGCCGGACGTTCCATCCCCATTTCAGGTTGGGATCCAGGTTTTCCATGCGCGAGTAATGAAATTCATGGGCCGGGGATACGGTTCCGGCAGGCACTCCGGGCCATGGGAAGTCCGCAGTTGCCTCCAACTGTGCAAGCCCGCGTCCCTGCGGGCGCTCATCCATCACGCAATCTCCGGGAATGATGCCAACCATCTCATGCGTCTCGCTCTGCCAGGTCAGACTTCGGGACAGGTACATAAGCCCGCCGCATTCGGCGTAAGTGGGCAACCCGGCATTGATACGCTCGCGCAGCGCATCCTTTAGGTGCGTGTTGGCTGCGAGTTGGGCTGCATGCGTCTCGGGGAATCCGCCGCCGATCCATAAGCCATCGACCTCCGGAAGTTTGCGGTCGCGCATGGTTTCGAGAGGAATCAATTCCGTCCCCAGTTGTTGAAACTGTTCCACATCATCTGCGTAATAAAACCCGAACGCAGAGTCGCGCGCATACCCGATGCGGATGTCTGGTGCGGGCGTCTCTGGGCAAACCCGTGTGCTTGCTTCAGGACCATCCGCCTGTTCCAGCACGCGACCCAGGTCCACGCCATCTGCGATGCAGCGCCCCATCGCCTCGATCAGCGTATCGGCTTCCTCATATTCGCTGGCCGTAATCAGTCCGAGGTGCCGTTCGGGGAGCTGCATCTCCGAAGAGTTGCCCACGACTCCCAGCACAGGCAAATCCGTGTGCTGCTCCAGTGCCTGTACGAGTTTTGCTTCGTGGCGACTCCCGCCCGTACGGTTGAGGATCGCGCCGGCCCATTGCAATTCTGAGTCAAACTGCTGATAGCCTTGTACCAGAGGTGCAATTCCGCGTGTCATGCCTTCGCAATCCAGCACCAGCACGACAGGAGCCTGAATAAGTTTGGCCAAGGCCGCATTACTGTCAGAGCCGTCCTCGCTGACGCCATCAAATAAACCTTTGGTGCCTTCAATCAGAGCCAGCGAGTCGCCATCCAGAATTCTGTCAGACAACTGCCGGATCTCTTCCGGATTTTGCGTATTGAAGTCCAGGTTGAAGCACAGCCGCTCGGCAGCCAGGCCCAACCAGTCGGGGTCGATGTAATCCGGGCCTTTTTTAAACGGTTGGGTGCGAATATCGCATTGCTTCCACAGGGCGCGCAGCAGGCCGATAGCAATGCATGTCTTGCCGCTGGACTTGCGGGTTGCCGAAATGTAAAGCCGGCGGGTTGAGCCGGTCATAAGAAACAATTAACCGGCTTCAGCCGGATCAGACAGATCTTCAGGCAGAAAGCCCAGGGCGCCCATCCCCGCAATGAGGGCAATCAGGCTGATGAGAATGCCGGTGAAGCCGAGCATGAATTCCCAGACGCTCGGAATATAGGATGCCACCACGCCATCGAAGAAACTGCTGCTCTCGATCATGCCCGGAAACATCACCAGCGGAAAGGCTTGCCCTCCGATGATGATGACGTAGAGTTGGAACATACCGCCCAAAATTACTAGCGCCGCTCCGACCATAGCGCTGCTGCGGCAGTTGCGGGTTTTCGGTCCATAAAAGAGCGCCAGAGGCACCAGTGAGCCCAGCCCCACTTGGCCGAGCCAGAATATTTTCGAATACAGGCTGTCGAAGTTCAGGATAAAGGCTTCGAAGTCGTGGTGTTCGGTTGCGTACAGGTTGGTGAGGTGGTAGGCCAGAACGAAGTAAAGCACGGCAGAGACGAATACGCCGAGCAGGTTTTTGATTTGTCTCGGCAAGGCATCGCCAAGCGGGCGTCCCGCAGCGCGGCAGGTGACCTCAAGCACCAGCAGGAATACGGCCGTGCCGTACGAGAACGACATGATAATAAACAACGGTGCCATGATGGCCGCGTCATAGCCTTGCCGTGCGACCAGAAACCCGAAGATCGCACCCGTACCGGTTGTCAGGACGAGTCTCCACAGCAGGGCCAGAATGCCGGCTGCGCGGACATGTCGCTCCAGCGCCGGTTGAAATTGCACCCACAAATACAGGGCGATGACGGCAAGCAGCCCGGTGTACAGGAAAATGTTCCATGCGAAAATTGATTTGAAGTTGTAGTAAGTCATCGCCACAATCAAGCGATCCGGGCGGCCCAGATCCAACACCAAAATCGCCAGCCCACCGATCAACAAGGCTGCCGCCAGAAGGCCGGACAGACGCGCCAGCGGCTTGTAGTCGGTGCGTCCGAATACGGAAGCGATGGAGGCGACATTCAGAGCACCGGAGGCTGCGACGATCAGAAACACTGCAAACACATGCGGAATGCCCCAGACAATCTGGTTGTTCATGCCGGTGATCCAATGGCCTTCGTGTTCCAGGTGCAAAAAGCCCAGAAACCCGAGCCCCAAAAGTCCCGCCAGCACGACAAGCAGCCCCCAGTAAGGCCGCCCAGCGTCGAGGGTCGCGTAGCGGACCGGAGCCATCAGAACAGACCCTGGTAACGGACCCCGGTGTTGAGCCGGAGATCGGCGCGAAACTGGGTGGCGCCAAATTCACGAATACGCTGTGAAATCTCGCTGTTCGAATCATTCAGATCGCCGAACAGGTTGGCTTTGTGTCCATCGCTTTGGCACGCATCGGCGCAAGCAGTGGTGTGGTCGTTGTCGTCTTGACGGTGGACGCATAAGGTGCAGCTTTCTACGCAACCTTTGCCGCGGGGCGCGTGCGGCAGTTGTTCATCGAGGTTCTCGTGAATGAAGGAACGTGCTTTGTAAGGGCAGGCCATCATGCAGTAGCGGCAGCCGATGCAGGTGTGTTTGTCGACCAGCACAATGCCGTCGGCGCGTCGGAAAGAAGCACCGGTGGGGCATACATCCTCACAGGGAGGATGTTCGCAATGCTGGCACATCATGGGCATTGAGACGCTGCGCTCCGTCAGCGGGTCCCGGACGTTCAGTTTGCGAATCCACTGCGCGTCCGTCTCCGGGCGGCCCAAATCCTGCAGGTTATGCTCGGTATTGCAGGCGTCCACGCAGGCGTGGCAATCTTCCTGACACAGCCGGGTATCGATCAGCATGCCCCAGCGAACCGCACCGGTCACCGGCTCGTCAGGAGCGCGGGCGTACAGCATGACGCCCGGTGCGAGAGTCATCGTGCTGACTGCCGTCGCACCCTTCAGAAATTCGCGGCGTTGCGGATCAAAATTCACGGTTGTGGTTCCTCTGGACGTTTCACGTCCTCAGTTCGCAGGCGCCCGTGATGTTCCAGGGCATCGTAGGCGGCGTGAGGTCGGTCTGCGTGACATTCAAAGCAATCAATGCGAACTCCGGCATAAATATGACAGGCCGAACAATAGTGTTCCGGACTGCTGGCGCGAGGATATTCGCCGGCCTCATTCGCCCGAACATGGCATTCCAGGCAGTTCTTCAGGGAGTGCTTGGTGGTGCGGATGCCGCGATGTACGGTCTCGTCGCGCTGGTGCAGGATGAATTCCCAGTGCCGCGCCCGCATTACCTCGGTGGGTTCGACGCAGCGCTCGCCCAGCGGTTCGGGCAAAACCGGCTTCGGGGCATCAGCCTGAGCGGAAGTGCTTGCCATCAGCATAAGCGCTGGAAGCACCAGAGACGAGAGACGCATGCGGTCTGCCTGAGGTCCGGATCAATGATCTCCCAACGCCATGTCGATGTAGCCTGTCGGGCAGACGTCTGCGCAAATATGGCAGCCGATGCAGCGATCGTAGTCCGTGTCGACGTAGCGGCCGGTGGTGTGCTTGTCTTTCTTCACCCGGAACACGGCATCCTGAGGGCAGAACACCACGCAGTTGTCGCACTCGAAGCACATGCCGCAACTCATGCAGCGTCCCGCTTCCGTCACGGCTTGCTCTTCGTCCAGGCCGATGACGCGCTCCTCAAAGTGTCCCAGCACGGCTTCGCTGTCGGGGCCGGATTCACCGCGCAGATTCCGCGGCGCGTAGGGGAAGTGCGCAAGGAACAGTTTCTCGTGCGTGATGATTTCCTGACTGGAGCGATCCTCATAGTTGTGCACCGAGAAATCGCTGCTGCACGTGCCTCGCGTCTCGCCGATCTCGTAGTCTTCCGGTTCCAGTCCGGATTCCGACAGTTTGGCGAGCAGATCAAAGTGATGCACGTCCACTTTCGGGCGTTTGCGCAGTTCCACATCCTTCAGGTAATGATCAATGCCTTCGGCGGCGATTGACGCCTGGCCGATGGCGGTGGTCAACAGGTGTGGGCGAATAATGTCGCCGGCTGCGAAGTGCCCGGGCTTTTCGGTTACTTCAAAGAATTTGGTCGCGTCAATCAGACCGCGGCCGTTGTCAAAACTCGCCAGACCACTGAGGTCGCCGCCCTGGCCAATGGCGGAGACGATCAGGTCGGCTTCGATTTCATATTCGGTGCCTCCCTGTGCGACTGGGCGGCCTTCTTCCATGACGCACTTGGCCATTTTCAGCGCCCGTGCCCGGCCGGTATCGTCCAACAGCACTTCAACCGGCATGACGCCATCGTGAATGTCCACCCCTTCACGCAGTGCGTCGTGCACCTCGTGTTCTGCCGCCGTCATTTCATCCTGCGGAAAGAGTGAGGTCAGGGTTACATTTGCGCCTTTCCGGGCTGCCGCCATGGCGGCATCGTGTGCGACATATCCGCCGACCACATGTTCCGGGCGCAGCTCTTCATCCAATCCGGTCAGTTTGCCAAGCCTTCGGGCAACGGAGACCACGTCGATGGAGGTATCGCCGCCGCCGACGCAGACCACGCGATCCGCGGTGACTTGCAGGTGTCCCTTGTTGAACGCTTCCAGAAACGCCACGCCGCTGATGCAGTTGGGCGCGTCGCTGTTGTCGACCGGCAATTTGCGACCGGTCTGGCACCCAATCGCCCACAGAATGGCGTCGAATTCCTTTTCAATCTCTTCAACGCTGACGTCTTGGCCGACCCGGGTATTGTTTCGCACCTCGATGTCGCCCATCTCCAGGATGCGTTCAATTTCACGGCTCAGATAGGAACGCGGTGTGCGGTAGCCGGGGATGCCGTAGCGCATCATGCCGCCCAGCTCTTCCTGGCTTTCAAAAATCGTACTGGCATGACCTTTGCGGCGCAGTTGATATGCCGCCGCCAAACCGGCCGGACCTCCGCCGATAATGGCAACTTTCTTGCCGCTCAGTTCATCCGGACGCTCAAAGGTATACCCTTCCTCGTAAGCGGAATCGCCGATGAACTGCTCGACCGAATTGATGCCGACGAAATCTTCCACGTGGTTGCGGTTGCAGCCAT
Source organism: Gammaproteobacteria bacterium (assembly GCA_007571105.1). Lineage (GTDB taxonomy): Bacteria > Pseudomonadota > Gammaproteobacteria > Poriferisulfidales > Poriferisulfidaceae > Poriferisulfidus. The sequence continues at coordinate 570 of RKRZ01000130.1, read as the reverse complement.
CCTGACAGGGGGCCGGGCAGACGCGCCCCATCATGGAGGGGAAGGGGTTGGCATCGGTGGAGCGGCGGAAAGCATACTCCTGCATGCTCATTCCTTCCGGCGGAATCTCAATGCCGCGCACGATGTCAAGCCAGCCTCGGATATCCTCGCCGGAGGGACAGCTGCCCTGACACGGCGGCGTGCGATGCACGTAGGTCGGGCACTTGTGGGAGTGGTCCGCCTCAAAAATCTGGTCGCCCGGCCGACCCCACTCGTAATCGTCGTCTTCAAAACGACGGAAAGTGAGTTTCTGGTCAGGGGTGAGTTCTGTCTGCTCTGGGGGGCTCATGATATTCTCCTTGAAATTTGTCAGGCGGCCTCATCGAGCTCGGCCTCGGTCTCGTCCGTTTCTGCGTCGGCGTCTGTGGTGGTGCCGGTCAGAATCAGCGCATTGCTCACCAATTGGTGCACGCTGACAATCTGATCCATCCGGAAACCGTAGTAGCCCATCACCTTGGCAAACTGGCTTTTGCAGATGGCGCAGATGGCGGCCATGTGAGTGACTCCGTGATTCTCCACGACATGTTGCAG
>RKRZ01000191.1 GCA_007571105.1 Gammaproteobacteria bacterium | reverse complement strand
AGATTGGTATAGGGGACAGCCCCGGGTACATAGGGGGCGAGTTGTCGAACGCTGGGTCGTGCGCGTTCGAGGACGGCGTCAGGGGAGGAGGCCATCAGGGCGCGACGGCGCAAGGGTAGGAGCCCAGGATCTTGCAGAAGGCGGAAGATTCCTCCAGCAGACCGAGCGCCCGTGCCACATCTTCATCGCTTTGATGCCCTCGCAAATCCAAAAAGAAGACGTACTCCCAGTTGACCGTTTGCGCCGGTCGGGATTCAATGCGCGTCAGATCAATGCCGGCCTCGGACAGCGGGCGCAACAACTCAATCAGCGCGCCCGGGCGATTGTGCGCCGAGACCAGCACGCTGGTCTTGTCTTCTCCGGACGGCGCTGTGTCGGTCTTGCCAATAACCAGAAAGCGGGTGCGGTTGTTGGGATTGTCCTCGATATTGGCGGCCAGAATGTTCAGTTCGTACTGTTCGGCCGCCGCCCGCGAAGCGATGGCGGAGACTCCGGAATCCTGAGCAGCGCACAGGGCCGCGGCGGCATTGCTGGAATCGGCAATACGGTCAAGTTTCGGCAGGTTGATGTCCAGCCATTGTCGGCACTGAGCCAGCGCCTGAGGGTGTGCACGCACGCACGTTAAGGCATCGAGATTCTCTTCTTTTGCAAGCAGGTGGTGATGGATCGCAAGCTCGATCTCGCCGGCAATTTTGAGCGGCGACTCAATGAACAGATCGAGCGTGTGCGCGACGACGCCGTCGGTTGAGTTTTCGACCGGAACCACGCCATACTCGGACTCGCCGCTTTCAACCTCGCGGAACACCTGACCGACATGATCGGACGTCGTGAATTCGGCGGAATGACCGAAATGCCGCTGTGCCGCCTGGTGAGTGAAAGTGCCTTCCGGACCCAAGTAGGCCACACGGGTCGGGCGCTCCAGTGCCAGACATGCGGACATGATTTCGCGAAACAGGCGGGCCATTTCATCCGGCGGCAGAGGGCCGGGGTTGGCTTCGCGAATGCGGCGCAGAATTTGCGCTTCGCGAGCCGGATCGTAGAACGATCTGTCCGGGGATTTGGCACGCGCAGTCTCCAGCGCCAGCTGCGCACGGCGGCTGATGCGTTCCATAATTTCGTCGTCCAGCGCGTCAATTTGACGCCGGGCGGAATTCAAGTTTTGAGTGCTCATGCGGTGCGCTCGAATTCGTGCATGAAGTGAACCAGAGCTTGGGCCCCGGTTATGGGCATGGCATTGTACAAGCTTGCCCGGATTCCCCCGACTGCAACATGTCCGCGAAGTCCTGCAAAACCGGCAATTTCAGCCTTTTTGAGAAAGCGTTCGTGAAGGGCATCTTCCTCCAGTGTGAAGCACACATTCATACGTGAGCGCGCTCGCGAAGCGACGGCGCAGGCATACAGAGAACTGCGGTCAATGCAGTCGTACAGCAGAGTTGCTCGTTTTTGCGCCTGCTCCGCCATGGTCTGTAGGCCGCCTTGCTCACGAATCCAGCGCAGGTACAGGGAGCTGACGTACCAGGCATAAATCGCGGGCGTGTAGTAGCGGCAGCCGTATTTTTCTTGTGTAGCGTAATCCAGGCCGGTGGGCAGCTCGGTGTCGGTGCGCAGCAAGTCGCGGCGCACCACCACCGCTGTCAGTCCGGCACAGCCGAAGGTCTTTTGGCCGCCGGCATAGCACAGTGCGTAGGGAGCAATGTCGAATGGTTCGCTCAGGAAATCTGAAGTGCGATCGCACACCAGGGGGCAAGACAAGTCTGGCGTTGGCATGGCGATGCCCGTGAGCGTTTCGTTGGAGACGTAGTGCGCATAATCGAGATCGGACACATTTGCAGCCTCCAGATCTGGGTAATCCAGATCATCGGGGTCGTTGAGCGGAACGGTTTGGCGGAAGCGCGCCGCTTCATCGGCGGCGAGGCGCGACCAATAGCCGGTCAGAATCATGCCCAGCCGTGCGTCGGGTGCGCTAATGTTGAGCGGCCAGAGTCCATAGTGCACGCGCGCTCCGCCATTGAGAAATAGCACGGCGTATTCATCGCCGATGCCGAGCAATTCACGCAGGTCCGCTTCGGACCGCTGCGCGATGGCATCAAAAGTCGGACTGCGGTGGCTCAACTCCAGAATGGAGCGCCCCGATGCGTCGATGGCGCGAATGGCCTCGGCGGCTTGAGCGATGACCGGTTCGGGAAGTTGTGCGGGGCCCGGGGCGAAGTTGTAGCGGACCGAAGGGGCTTCAGTGGACAACCGGTTCGCCCTGTGCGTCGTCGTCTTCGTCTAGCGCATCCACACAGACCAGACGGCTTAATTGCTCTCCTTCGCGCGGGTTGATCAGACGAACACCCTGTGCGGAGCGTCCGGACAGGGCGATTTCATCAATGCGTGTGCGCACCAGGGTGCCGCCGCTGGTGATCAGCATGACCTCGCGTTCAGGGTCGGCTTCGACGGCGCCGATGACTGGTCCGTTTCGCTCGTTGGTGCGAATAGCAATGATGCCTTGGATGCCTCGACCTTTGCGTCCAAAATCGGCCAAGCGAGTGCGTTTGCCGAAGCCGTTCTGGGTGGCCAGCAGCAATTGACGCTCCCCGGAGTCGGCATCGATGACGGACAGGCTGATGACTTGTGCTTCCGGCGCCAGTCGGATGCCTCGAACGCCCCGTGCGGAACGGCCCATGGGCCGCACCTTGTCTTCGGAGAACCGGACTGCTTTGCCGTTGTCGGCCACCATGAGGATGTCGTTGTTGCCATCGGACAGGGCGGCGCCGATTAATTGATCATCGTCTTGGAGGCTCATGGCAATGATGCCATTGGCGCGCGGCCGTGCGAATGCGGAAAGCTTGACTTTTTTGATGGTGCCGCTGCGGGTGGCCATGACGACATAGCGGCTGTCGTCGAATTCTCCACGCACCGGCATCAGCACGCTGATGGTTTCGTTTTTCATCAGCGACAGCAAGTTGACAATCGGTCGCCCGCGCGCAGTGCGCGAACCCTGAGAGAAGCGGTGGACCTTGAGCCAGTAGAGGCGGCCCAGGCTGGTGAAGCACAGCACCGTGTCATGCGTGCTGGCCAGGAACATCTGTTCGATGTAGTCTTCTTCCTTGGTTGAGGCAGCGGTTTTGCCGCGCCCGCCGCGCCGCTGTGCGCGGTAAACATCGGGAGATTGCGCCTTGGCATAGCCTTGGCTCGACACGGTCACGACGCGATCCTCTTCCGGAATCAGATCTTCGTCTTCCTGGTCGTAATCGCCGACCTCAATTTCAGTGCGCCGCTCATCGCCAAAGCGCTCGCCAATTTCAACCAACTCGTCCCGGATCAATTGCATCAATTGTTCGGGATCGGCCAGGACGTTGTAGAGCTCGGTAATCATGTCGAGCACTTCCTGATAATCGTTGCGGATCTTGTCTTGCTCCAATCCGGTCAGACGGTGCAGGCGCAATTCCAGAATCGCTTGCGCTTGCGTATCAGACAAGTGATAGCCGTCTTTGTGCAGACCGAAATGGTTTGGCAAGTCTTCTGGACGCGACGCGGTGGAGCCAGCTTTCTCAAGCAACTGCATGACGCCGCCGGGAGGCCAGGGGCGATCCATCAGGGCGGTGCGCGCATGCGCGGCGTCCGGGGATGCCTTGATTAATGCAATTACTTCGTCAATGTTGGCCAGTGCAACCGCAAAGCCCTCCAGTCGATGGCCGCGTTGGCGCGCTTCACGCAATTCGTATTGGGTGCGTCGGGTGACCACGTCGCGACGATGTTCCAGAAACGCTTCCAGAATCTCGATGAGATTCATCTGCCGCGGTTTGCCGCCGTCCAAGGCCACCATGTTGATGCTGAAAGACTGCTGCATCGGGGTCTTCTGGAACAGGTTGTTGCAGACCACATCGGAATCCATGCCCTTGCGCAACTCGATGACGACGCGCATGCCGTCCTTGTCCGACTCGTCGCGCAAATTTCGGATGCCTTCGATTCGCTTGTCGCGCACCAATGAGGCAATTTTCTCGATCAGGCGCGCCTTGTTGACGTGGTAGGGCAGTTCGGTGACGATCAGCGCCTCGCGGTCTTTGCCATACTCCTCGGTGTGCACGCGGGCACGCTGCAGCACGCGACCGTGGCCGGTTGCATAAGCATGACGGATGCCGTGCTGGTTCATGAGTGCGGCGGTCGGGAAGTCTGGTCCCGGCAGGTGTTCCATCAGGTCGTCCAACTCCAGATCCGGCTGATCGATCAGGGCGATGCAGGCGCGAATGACTTCCCCGAGATTGTGCGGCGGGATGCTGGTGGCCATGGCTACAGCAATGCCGGTGGCGCCATTGACCAGCAGGTTCGGAATGCGGGTGGGCAACACGCAGGGTTCCTGCTCATTGCCGTCGTAGTTCGGCATGAAATCGACTGTTTCACGCTCAAGATCCGAAAGTACTTCATGGGCGATGGGAGCGAGCCGCACTTCGGTGTAGCGCATCGCTGCCGGAGCATCGCCGTCGATGGAGCCGAAATTCCCCTGACCGTCAATCAGGACATTGCGCATCGAGAACGGCTGCGCCATGCGCACCATGGTGTCGTAGGCTGCGCTGTCGCCGTGCGGGTGGTATTTGCCGATCACGTCGCCGACGATGCGGGCGGATTTCTTGTAGGGTTTGTCGTGGTAATTGCTCAATTCGTGCATGGCGTAGAGGACGCGGCGCTGCACGGGTTTGAGGCCGTCGCGCACGTCGGGTAGGGCACGCCCGATGATCACGCTCATGGCGTAGTCGAGATACGACTGGCGCATCTCGTCTTCGATGGTTAGGGGGAGGATTTCAGCGACAGGCTTGGGATCTTCGGACATCAGGGAGAGTCGATGAAAGCGGTCAATTTTGGGACGATATGGGGCGGAAATAATTTTAGCAGATGCGGGGAAATTTTGGCGTGTTTCGCGGACTCAAAATGGCTTCCAAAATGTGCGAAGAACTCCCGCTTTCGGATACAATGTCGGCAACTGAAATCACCGGAAAATCGTGATGGAATTTTCGTTGCTGTCATGGATCTTTTTGTTGCTGTCATGGAGCCCTTTGTGTATCGCAGTGGGTTTGTTCGCCAACCGGTATAACCGAAACGGTTGGGGATGGTTCATCTTTTCGATTTTCCTCAGCCCTTTACTGGGCTGGATTTTCGTGCTCGCGCTGGGGCGTAGGGATCTCGATTCTCCGCAAGCATGACGATGCGGGCTGCGGTGTCGTGGCCGTGAGCGAATCCGGAGGAAATGGTGGCTATGGGTGGGCTCGAACCACCGACCTCGGCATTATGAGTGCCGCGCTCTAACCAACTGAGCTACATAGCCGGAACTGCATTTAAATTATAATTGTCTTCCCGCAACCTTATATAGAAGCACTGATGGCACGCATTACCGTTGAAGATTGCCTGGAGAAGGTCAGCAATCGCTTTGAGTTGGTCCTGATGGCGGCCCGCCGGGCGCGTCAGTTGAAGGAAGGACAGCCGGAATTGTTGCCGTGGGACGACGACAAATCGACCGTGTTGGCCTTGCGCGAGATCGCCGCAGGGGAGGTGACTGCAGACATTCTGGACCGGCCCCAGGAGGAAATGCCGGGCAGCGAGCAGATGGATGATGTCGACAGCCTCCACCGTCAATTTGCGGAGATGGAACCAGAACAGCCGCAGATGCGCAAGGACGATCTGGACGAAGAGCTCGAAGACGGAGAGTTTCTGGATGAGGATCAGGAACTGAGTTCTGAATCGGGTGAAGAAGAGAGTGCGGAGCCGGAAGAAGTTCTGCCGGCGCCGGAGGAAGAAGTGGTGGTTATTGAAGAAGACTTGCCGGAGATCGAAGACGAGATCGAGGTGCCTGAAGAGGGAGAGCCGAAAGAGGGCTGATCCCGTGAGTCTCTGGGGCTATGGCCGTCGCGCTTGAAACGGCGCCGGAAGTGCCGGCCCCACCGTTTCCGGAATCTCCGCGGTTCCGGCACTTGCATGAGCAACTGGATGACTATTTAGATGCGCATCAGGCGCAACGCGTCTACCGTGCGTTTCTGTTTAGTTCGGAACGGCACGGAGACCAATGCCGCAAGACAGGAGAACCCTACATCACCCATCCGCTTGCCGTCGCGCAGACCCTGGCGGAAATGCACCTGGATGCCGA
>RKRZ01000071.1 GCA_007571105.1 Gammaproteobacteria bacterium | reverse complement strand
TTCGAATACCGGGCGAAAAGAAGTGCCGCCCCCTCCAGTGACATGATCCGGAGTCTCCAAGGGCTCCCATGGCTCAAAGACTTGGGGGCAATCATCTTGGAGTTCGCTGTCACAGGCAAGCAAGGTGATGCGCGCATGCAGAGAGCCTTTGATGGCATTGATTTCATCAAGGAACTCGCTGATTTCCGAATTAGAGACTGAGCCGCTTACATCCAGCGCCGCGACCAGATTGATGGCGCGCCCGCTCAGGCGAGGGTAGATTGCCGGACCTTCGCGTCGTGTCGATGGGCGCAGATAGTTGTAGTCATCGCGAGCAAGTTGGCTGGCGTGGCGCGCCAGCAGGTGCCGCCAGGGCAGGCGCGGATTTAATTGTGGCGACAGATGACGGGTGAAGGAAGCAGACAGATGACCGAATTGCTGTGCGGAATCAAGGGCCCGGGCTACGCGCGCTTGCCAATTGGCCGCCAATGTATCCGAACGCATCTGGGCTTCTTTCGGACGCGGGTCTGTCGGTCCGTCCGCGTCAGCAGGGCCGTCGTCATACAAGTGCAGGTCTTGTGTCTGCTTATCCTCCATTTCGTCCAGACAAGGATAGATCTCTTCCGCCGTCATGTCTTTAAACAGGGGTTCGTACAGAGCGCCCTGGGGTAAAGTCATGCCTTCCGATACCAGCAGTTGATTGACTGCGTAATCACAGGCAACATCCCAGCGTTTGCGTGTGCGCCGGCCTCGCCGACTCAGATGTAGCAAGGCGCAATGCAGCATCTCATGGCACAGCACGGATTGAATTTCCTCGTCACTGAGGCTGGCAATGTAGGAAGAGCTGTAGTACAAGTGTCGGGCGTCGGTTGCTGTGGTGCGGCACCAGTCGGAGGCTTCGGTCAGTGGAAGTTGCAGCACTAGCGAACCCAGAAAGGGGCGATCCAGCACCAGACGGGCGCGGGCCCGTGTCAGCCGCTCGGCGGGGTCGCGTGCCGCCGTCATTATTCGTAGATCAGCAATTCGGCAACCTGTTGCGCCCAAGGCTGAAACTCCGGCGCAGCGAACACGGGCTCTTGGCCAATGCATCGCAGCAGGTCGCAGACCAGCATCACCCCGACTTCGCGTTGCGGCAGTCGGCCCGCGTAATTGAGTACGGGTCCGAGTACCGAGTCCAACTTCTCTTCCTTTGCGGCACGAGTTGCGCGGCTGATCAATGCGGCCGCAATGGCGTACTGCAAATCAACCGGATCCGGCGGGGGTGGAGCCTCGCCGGCCAAGATTTCATCCAAATTAGGCAATTCTTCCGCGTGCTGTACGAAGGCATGCAGTTGCATGCCTGCGGCGGGTCCGACACAGGCCTGCAAAGCCTCTCCGAGTGCCACGTCGCCGTCGAACTTGCGCAGGGCGCGGTGCGCGAATTCCCAGGAGCGTGGGGTGGGGAATGCGGTGGGGTTGTGTTCGGCATCAAAGTCAAACAACAATTCCGGGCGCAATCGCAAAAAGCCGATCACCCGATTGTCGATTTCCTGATCAAAGGCCCAGCGCACCCAGTCGTCAAGATGGGCTTCAATCTCAAAGTGCGAGAAGCGATTGGCCAGCGGCGATGGCATGACGTAACTGATGCCGCGGTCGCCCTGACGGTTGCCGGCGGCGAAAATCACCCAGCCTTCCGGAACCTGATAGTGCCCCAGGCGACGATCCAGAATCAGTTGATAGGCGGCCGCGGAGACAGTGGGGGCTGCCGAAGTGATTTCGTCCAGAAACAAAATGCCGACCGGTCCATGACGCTCGACGTCCGGTAGCATGGCCGGCACGGCCCAATCGACTACGTCGCCAGTGCGAAACGGGATGCCGCGAAGATCACTGGGCTCCATTTGCGACAGTCGGATGTCGATCATCACCGCATCGTGCCGCTCGGCCACTTGGGCGACAATCTGGGACTTGCCGACGCCCGGAGGTCCCCAGATCATGACCGGGGTGTGCGCGCCGCTTGCGGCGCTGCGAAATTCTTCTTCCAGAATGCGCGTGAGCTGTAAGGGCCGCATGACTAGAACCCTGCCTGCTGATACAGTTTCCGGGCGCGTTCCAGGTCCTGTGGGATCAACTTTCCTTCTTCATACATCAGCGCCAGCGTGGTCAGGGACCCTGCCAGGCCTTGGGCCGCAGCCTGCTCGAACCAATGCACGGCCTGAGGGCCGTCCTGCTCGGTGCATTCGCCTTCCATATACATGAAGCCCAATCCGTGTTGCGCCAATGCCAGTCCGGCTTCTGCTGCGGCTTTCATCCAGGCAAAGGCGCGGGCCTCATCGGGCACGCAGCCGAGTCCGTTTTGGCACATGATCGCGCAGCGATACTGAGCTTCCGGCTCGCCAGCTTCGGCCAGCGGCGTCAGTAATTTCTGTGCCTGCGCGAAATGCTTCGAGGCAAAAGCGGCAATACCGCTTTGCAGGTTGAGTTCGAGGGGAGATTGTTCGATGCTCACAGGCCAGCCTCAAAACAGTTACGTGCCCGACCGCTTGCGATGGCTTCTTGGGCTGTTGGGAAGTGTCGCGATAAATCCGTGTCGCGGTTCAGGTGCGCCAGAATCATGCTGGCGGCGTACAGCAGACTGTCGCGGGCCGGGCCGGCTTGATCTTCAAGCGCCGCGCGACCACACTGCGCTGCAGCCTCGGCGATGGCTTCGGCACTCATGTCCTTGTCCGGCAGTGGCGCGGCGCGACAGTCATGCGCGTAGCCCAGTTGATCGGGGTGGAACTCCCAGAGTTGTTCTTCCTCTGTGCCATGAAAACCATACGCACACCCGGCCTGGCGCAAAGAGGGGAATACTCCGCCTTCCACGCCGCGCACAAGCAGTGCTGAATCAAACTTTGCGGCGCGGGCCAGATGCGCATAGACGGGCGGATAAGGCTTGTGCACATAGCCGGTGACGAAATGGGTGGCGTCGCGACCCCGAATCGGAGACAACAAGACTTCCACTGTGGTCAGCACCGGACGTTTGACAATGCGGGTGCGAAATGATTGCAGACGATGCAAGGCAGGACAGAATTGCGCTTGATCCACATAGCCCCAGCCGCATTCGGGATCTTCTAGCTGTGCAGCAACCTTGGTGACGCTGCGCTGGGTATCCGCGCCGCAGGTGCGCAATACCTGATGGGTGGTCGCGCCAAACTTCGGGCCGACGGATTCGACGCCATGACAGATGGCCGGCTGGCCACAGGCGGCCAGCACTGCCGGCAAAAACGGCCCCATTGAAAGATTGCGCAGAAAGCCGTCGTATGGTTCTGCAATATCAATGACTTGAGGAATTTCCGCAATGGTCCGGGTGGTGTGGTCCTGCAAGGCCTGCAGGGAGCCTGTGTTCTCCTCCAGGGTTTCCCGCTTCATGCGCAGAGCGATCAGGTAAATCCCTGCCTGCACCGGGTCGACATCGTCATCGAGAATCAGGTTCAGGGCGCGTCGCGCTTCCTCCTGAGGCAGGTCCTTGCTGTATTCCGGGCCTGTTGCGACACGCTGCAATACATCGCGCATGAAGGCTTCGGATTCAGTCAATTCGAGTGTGGCGGCGGCTTCGGTCATGGCGCATTCAGCGGACTGGAGCGGGTGAAGGGAATCGAACCCTCGTTATCAGCTTGGGAAGCTGAAGTTCTACCATTGAACTACACCCGCAAAGGGTTAGAATTTTACTCGAGGGGGAACGAACTGCCTTACAATGCACGAGAATTTCCTCTCTATTTCATGTCTGATACCTGCCTGATCGTCAATGCCACCGCCGTCAATGAAGGGCGGGTCTTTGAGACGGATTTGCTGATTCGGGATGCGCACATTGAAAAGATGGGCACGGACCTGTCATCCGAGGCGGCGGACCAGGTGATCGATGCTTCGGGACTGCATCTGCTGCCGGGCATGATCGACGGCCAGGTGCATTTCCGGGAGCCGGGACAAGCGCACAAGGCCACGTTTCGTTCGGAGTCCCGCGCTGCTGTCGCCGGCGGCATCACCAGCGTCATGGACATGCCCAACAATCATCCGCCGATCATAACCCGTGAGCGGCTGCAGGAGAAACTGGCGCGGGCGCAGGGAGCCATGCACACCAACTACGCGTTTTATTTTGGCGCGGCCAACACCAACCTTGACGAAGTAAGCCGGCTGGATCCATCACAGGTCTGTGGGCTGAAGATTTTCATGGGCGCATCGACAGGTGACATGCTGGTGGACGATCCAGTTGCTCTTGAAGGGATGTTTGCCGAATCTCCGGTATTAATTGCCACCCATTGCGAGGATACGCCCATGATTGAGGCGGAGTTGGCGCGGCATGTCGAGCGCTATGGCGAGCACATTCCAATGGAATGCCATGTCCAGATTCGCAGTCGCGAAGCGTGTCTGGCCTCATCGTCCAAGGCCGTAGAGTTGGCGCGCAAGCATGGCGCGCGCCTGCATGTGTTGCATCTGACCACGGGGGATGAATTGCATTTGTTTGAACCTGGAGCAGTAGAGAACAAGCGCATCACCGCAGAAGTCTGTGTGCACCACCTGGTATTTGCCGAAGAAGATTACGCCCAGCATGGCGGGCGCATCAAGTGCAATCCGTCCATCAAGACATCAGCCGATCGAGAGGCGCTGCGTCAGGCCCTCCGCGAGAATCAGATTGACGTTATCGCAACGGATCATGCGCCGCATCTGTTGTCAGAAAAAGAAGGCGATTATCGCGAAGTGGCGGCTGGGTTGCCATTTGTCCAGCATGCCTTGCCGATGGTGCTGGAATTGGCTCACCAGGGAATGCTGGAATTGCCGGAAGCCGTGCACAAGGTGGCGCACGCACCGGCACTGTGTTATGGAGTGCGTGAGCGCGGGTTTCTGCGCGAGGGGTATTTTGCGGATCTGACGCTGGTGGATTTGTCAGGTGTTTGGCCGGTTCAGCCGGAAGAGGTGCTGCATCAGGTTGGTTGGTCGGCGTTTGAAGGGCAGCAGTTGCATGCCCGGATTGACCGCACCTGGGTTTCTGGACAGTTGGCGTATGCCGAGGGTCGGGTGACGCCAGAAGCGCTGGGACAGCGTCTGGAGTTTGATCACGCCTATTAAGCGGCGGGTGGACACGCGGCGATTGCTATGAGATCGTTGCGCACTAATCGGAAACTACGCAACGAGAAATCACCAGACGTGTCCACAGGCACTATTGAAAACTATCAGAAAATCACCAGATGAGCTTTTGACTTGAGATAATTGGGTGTTGTTTGACACCAATAATCAGCACATGCGGGCCTGCAAATTCTGGCATATACTTGTAACTGCTGAGTAGGGGGACAACGATGGCGCTGGCATTAGGCAGAACAGATTTTGAAACTCGTGCCGTCTCACCATTTCGTGAGATGGGGGCCTATGAGGCCTTGTGGCTTAATCCGAAAACGACGTTCAAGTCCCTTTCGGAACAGTTTGCCCGCAATCCAGATTGCATTCCCTCAGACTTTGTGTCTGATGACCAGGCGTATGAGTATGCCGCCTTGGTAAAGCAGCGATTCGAGGAGGCGGGAATTGAGCGGTTTGGAGTGCGGATACACGGTGCGGGTGAATATCTCGACAAATTAAGGGATGCGGCGCATCCCGTTGAATGTCTCTACTATCGAGGTTGGTGGGATTTGGTGGAGTCGCCCTCGGTGGCGGTTATCGGCACTAGGAAACCGTCTCGAGAAGGGCTTTTGCGCACCCGCCGCATGGTGCGGGCACTGGTGAAAGATAAATTCACAATTGTGTCCGGTTTGGCCACGGGAATTGATCGCATGGCGCACGAAACAGCAATTGAAGAAGGCGGCTTGACGTTCGCGGTCATTGGCACGCCGCTATCGCATGTCTACCCTAAGGAACATATTGATCTGCAAGATTTTATTGCCGAGAATTTCCTGATCGTCAGTCAGGTCCTCGTGCTGCGTTACGAATCGCAAGATTATCGTCGCAACCGTTCTTTCTTTCCAGAGCGGAATGTGACCATGTCTGCGCTTACAGAGGCAACTATCATCATAGAAGCCGGCGAGACGTCAGGCACGCTTATTCAGGCCCGTGCGGCACTCAAGCAAGGCCGCAAGCTTTTCGTTCTCGATAGCTGCTTCCGCAACTCTCGACTTAGTTGGCCAGAAAAGCTTGCCAAGGATGGTGCCGTACGGGTCAAGGACTACGATGAC
>RKRZ01000081.1 GCA_007571105.1 Gammaproteobacteria bacterium | reverse complement strand
GCCGTCGGTTCATCCAGCAACAGGACATCAGGTTGAGTCATCAGTGCCCGGCCAAAGGCGACCTGGTCAGCGACAGCAGGTCGCCTTTGGCCGGGCACTGATGACTCAACCTGATGTCCTGTTGCTGGATGAACCGACGGCCGGGGTCAGCCCGATTGTCATGGACGCACTTTTTGACCTCATCCTGGAGATTGCGAATACGGGGATCGCAATTCTGATTACCGAGCAGAATGCCAGCCATGCACTTGCAATAGCCGATCGGGGGTACGTGCTTGTACAGGGTCGAAATCGCTATTCGGATACGGGAGAAGCACTTCTCGCCGATCCGGACGTCAGGAGGTCGTTTCTCGGTGGATAGGCCTTCGGCGATACCCGGACTGGGGAGCGGGAAAGACATTTTCCGATTCCCGTCATATTCTCCTGTTCGGGAGAATTCATGACATGGATGCAATCAACGCCTTCGTGCTTCTCGCGAATTTCATTGTCATGCCCGCGCTCGCTTACGGCAGTCAACTTGCACTCGGCGCGCTTGGCGTAACGCTCGTTTACGGTATCCTGCGGTTTTCCAATTTTGCCCATGGAGATACCATGGCCTTCGGTGCCATGGTGACGGTCCTGTTGACCTGGTGGCTACAGGCTGCCGGAGTTTCCATCGCTCCGCTCCCCACCGCGCTGATTGCCATTCCTCCCGCGATTGTTGCCACTGCGATTCTCGTTCTCGCGGTTGACCGGTTGGTCTATCGGGAATTTCGGCGAGTAAAGGCTGCACCGGTCATTCTGGTTATTGCTTCGGTAGGTGTCATGTTCGTGATGAACGGGCTCGTACGTTTCATTATCGGACCCGACGATCAACGTTTCGCAGACGGCGCACGATTCATTCTTCGAGCCCGGGAATTCAAGGAAATGACCGGACTGGCAGAGGGTATTGCCATCAAGGTCAGCCAGTGCATCACGATTCTTGCTGCCTGCGTTGTTGTTGGTCTGTTGTTCTGGTTCCTGTACAGAACACGTACCGGCAAATCGATGCGGGCCTATTCTGATAATGAGGATCTCGCGTTACTGTCTGGAATCAACTCGGAAAGAGTCGTTCAGATCACGTGGATTATTGCGGGTGCGTTGGCCTGTATCGCGGGTGCGCTGTATGGTCTTGACAAGAGCTTCAAGCCATTCACCTATTTCCAGCTGTTGCTTCCAATCTTTGCGTCGGCAATCGTCGGTGGTCTCGGCAACCCCCTGGGTGCAATTGCCGGCGGGTTTCTTGTAGCCTTTTCCGAAATCTCCGTGACTTACGCTTACAAGAAGTTTCTGGTTTATCTCCTGCCGGAGTCGCTTGAGCCCACCTCACTCGTCCAGCTGTTGTCTACGGAATACAAGTTTGCAGTCAGTTTCCTGATTCTTGTTCTTGTACTGGTTTACAGACCGACAGGAATTTTTCGCGGTCGATCGGTCTGATGATGGGCAACGATCGGCGCAGACGAATCCTTTATTTCCTCGTAATGGCGGGACTGCTCGCAATTGTCGGATTCATGCAAAGCTGGAACGTTGCGCTGGCGATTTTGAACCTCTGTCTGATTTCTGCGGTCATGGCCATTGGCGTCAACATTCAGTGGGGATACGCCGGTCTGTTCAATGTCGGAATCATGGGTTTTGCAGCCCTTGGCGGCCTGGCGGTGGTGCTGATTTCGGCTCCGCCAGTCAAGGAGGCCTGGCAGGCAGGCGGGCAGGGAGTCATTGTCGCGGGACTGATCGCGGCATTTGCCGTAATTGCCGCTTTGTTCGTTCGTCGTCGAATGACCCCCGGAATCGTATCCAATCTGGTGTTCCTGGCAATCTTGATCATCGGTTATTTTGTCGCACGGTATTTCTATGGCCCGGCTACTGAGGCCATAGAACGGATTGAGCCTGCCAAGACGGGCTTTCTGGGTGGACTTGGTTTGCATGTCGTTGTGGCCTGGATTGCCGGAGGAGTTCTTGCCGGGATCGCTGCCTGGTTCATCGGAAAGACTGCCCTGGGATTGCGTTCGGACTATCTGGCTATCGCCACGCTCGGAATATCGGAAATTATCGTATCCGTACTCAAGGCCGAGGACTGGTTGAGTCGCGGCGTCAAGAATGTCATTGGTCTGCCGAGGCCCATGCCCTATGAGATTGATCTTCAACGGGCCGACTGGTTCATCGGTTTGGCCCGCTCGCTGGGTGCCGACGTCGTCACATTTTCCGGAATATTCGTAAAGCTCTGTTATTCCGCAATGTTTGCCGGAGTCCTCCTCGCCATCATGTGGTTGTCGGAACGTGCTCTCAATTCGCCGTGGGGTCGAATGATGCGGGCAATTCGCGACAATGAAACCGCTGCGAATGCCATGGGAAAGGACGTGACCGGACGTCATCTGCAGGTGTTCGTGCTGGGTTCGATCGTGGTGGGAATTGCCGGTGCGATGCTTACGACGCTGGATGGTCAATTGACTCCGGCAAGCTATCATCCCTTGCGGTTCACTTTCCTGATCTGGGTCATGGTTATCGTCGGCGGCTCAGGCAACAACTGGGGAGCCGTTCTCGGTGGATTCCTGATCTGGTTCTTGTGGATAGAAGCGGAACCGGCGGGCCTGTTTCTGATGGAGTTGATTACGAGTGGGATGGGTGAAAGCAGTCCGCTTCGTCTTCATCTGATGGAATCTGCTGCTCACGCACGGTTGATGACCATGGGCATAATTCTTCTTGTCGTACTGCGATTTTTCCCGAGGGGATTATTGCCGGAGCGATAGGTTTCACGACGATTACCCCCCCCGGCGAGCAGCAATTGGAAGCACTCCGCACGTCAGGGTCAGGGACGAGCGTAAGAGTGAATTATGACCGACAAGCGAAGCAGCAATGTCCACTTTGCTTCACAGCCAATGTACCTCAAGCATTCCTTGGTAATGGAGAGGTGTTGCGTTTCAGTGTCGTTTGGGGGGACTTTTAGGCTCGTAGGATGCGAATTCCGTCACCGACCATTCCGTCGTCCTCCTGGTTCGTTACACCAGTCTTGACCGAAATATGTCGCCACACGCCCAAATCGAAACGTATTTTGTCACCGCTTCCTCCGGTGGCTCGCCTCCGACTCCTTCACAAGGATGTCTCCCCGGAGAGCACGTTCCAGAGGCGTTTGTAATCGCTCCCCGAAAGGGCGACGTTGTGCGGGCGAGCACGCCGCCAGTCGCCTTCGCTCAGGTTCTTCAGGAACTCCCGCGCTTGTACTACCGAGTACCGATCATTGCCTTCACCTGCTGTGTCGCGGTAGAGCTTGCCGAAATTCTCTGAGACGCTGCGAGGTGCGGCATTCATGCGCATCAGAACTGCGTCTTCTGTACTGACACCATGGTAAATCATCGCCGGAAGTGCGTTCATCCTGCGTTGCTCGGATTCGGACAGGCAATCGAAGTCGATGCCGGAGACGCGGTTCAGTGCAGCAATGCCCCAGGTTCCGCTGTTGACGATGGTCCGGTAAATTGCCCGGCCGGCATCCGTAATCGCATTGGTTCCAGCCTCGTCGTCTTTTTTCTGTGCAAAATACTTCTTGGCGATGGCTTCAATTGCCGTGCCGTTCACCCAGTCGCAAGTGATTTCGGAAAGCCGTATCTCGTCGTAACCTCCTTTGCAAACCTGATCAAGGTCACGCTTCAGTTGCCTAACCTTCAGCATCACGCCATACAAATCAGCAATTCTGCCGCCCTCGCCAACCAGGCTGTCGGGGGCCCAATCCGAGGGTATGAGCTTGGTATCGAGATTGTTCAGATTGCGAATTGCAGCCACTACGCCTTCCGGGGAAAAGCCTGTCGAATCCGCAAGCTTGGCAGTTCCACTGGGCATGTCCGCAAGACGGTGCGCATAGGCGCGCGTCGCGTTAAGCAAAGCATCGGCCTTTTGCTGTTGCGAAGGATCATTTCTTAACGAAGTATATCCGAAGGTATGTCGAAGCAGTTCTTCCGAACCAGAAAGCACCGCGTCCAGGTTCTTTTTTTCCGCCCACATGTGGGCAACGTAACAGCGAAAGTCTTCCCACTGATCCTGCCAAATGACCTCGGATAGCTTCGCAAGTTCTCCTTGCTCGGCAAGCTCATCCAATTGCGACACCAGCCGGGAGACGAGCCTGCCCGTGCTGCGGCTCACAAACCTGATAATGGACTCCGGATTGGAACCTTTCGCAAGGCCGATTACACCCACGCTGTCATGTCCCAACCGACCCGCGCGGCCGGCAAGGTTCCAGAATTCTCGCGATGACATCTCCTGTCCATAGGGATATCGGTGCGTTTGCAGAAAAACGGAGGAAACCGGGAAATTGATGCCTTGCGCAAGAGTGGTGGTCGCACATAGAACCTTCAAGGTTCCTGTCTCGGCAAGCCATTCCATCAGGGTTCGCGCATCGTCAGACAGGCCTGCATGATGAACACCGACCCCTTTCTCCAGGGTCTTGATAAGCTGAAAGCCGGGTCCGATCTCGGTACGCAGAAAATCTTGAACGAGCCGAATGTCAGATGGCACCGGATCGAGATCCGGAAGGTTCTGGGCGGCCTTGGACGCCATGCTCCATACGGTGGGAATGTTGTTTGCGATTGCAATGCTGGTACCCCGGGAAGCCATTACCGTTGCCATGGCCGCAGTCTGAATGCTCAGTCCCTTCTGCTGGCCTTTGACGATGACTTTATTCTTAGGAACGTTGACAGGCTTCGTCCCGCCAACGCGATGTGTACCATGGAGCGGCATGGCATTCGGAGTTGTGGTCAAGGTTGCGAAATGAAGGTGCCAGCCGGCGCGTTGGCTGTTATCTGGCGTGGCACCATAGAGCCCGATGATCCGTTCGTTCGGTTTCCAGGGCACCGCGCCCAAACTTATCTTCTGTCCTGAACTGACGTCCTGTGCCAACCAATGAGCAACGGTCTCAGCTCCTTCGGCAAATGGCATGAGAAGCAGAAAATTCGCTTGCGGGCAATCCATCTTTACAGTGGCGAGCAACAGTTCGATGCGCAGTCCCCTGTCCCTTGTTTCGAGATTATGGGCTTCATCCATAACCACAAGGGCCAGCGGTCGGTTCTCTACCTTTTTGTTGCGGATAACTAGGGAGAGTTTCTCGGGTGTGGCCACAAGAATGTGGAAGTGCTGAAACGTTTTCGTCAGCAACTCCTCTTCGAAGGCATCCACGTCGACCGCCGCTGTCAGCTGTTCCACCCTTATTCCAATCGGATTGAAATCCCTTCTGAGCCCACGGGTGATCTGCGCGCACAAGGCGCGCGTCGGTGCCACATAGGCAACCCAGCCGGCGTCGGCATCGAACTGGTTGAGCGCCTGCAAGATGCGGAATTGTGCAAGCAGTGTCTTCCCGCCAGAAGTTGGCAAGTCGATCACGATGGCGGTCTTGGCTTGGTCGAGAAGTCCCTGTTCCAGTAGTGCGGCCCGCTGGGGCGGCAGCAACTCGAACATCGCTCGATGCGAGCGATGGGTGAGCGAGCGGACAAACTCTGTTGTCCGTGAATTGATGGCACGTGTTGCCCACCATGGGGAGTTGGCAGCCATAATCCGCGCGGTCGCATGTAACCAACGCAGCATCAACTCGTGTTGCGCATCACCTGATGCGGTCGCTGCTCTGATGGCTCCGTCAAAGTGCTTGTCGAGCGACCCGAAGGGGTTGGCAGGTTGCCCATGCATCATGTAGCAGGCCAGGATTTCCGTGCCTTTGGCCCAGTGATAGAGCGCTGCAAGCCGCAGGGCCATTGCTCGGTCCTTTGCAGGCGAACCGTTCCGGAGCCGATCTTTCTCGAACTTCTTTTGATCCTCACGCAGTTTGGCGATGATTTCTTGGATCTGGCCAAGGTCGTTCCAGCCGCGTTTGAGAAACAACCGTACCCAGCAGCGAAACAGCCGATACAGCAGACGGCGGTCCCATGGTATTTCCGCGACGTTTGGAGCATTGAACGCTTGGTCATCATTTTCCTTGTACCAGCGGCGAAGGTCAGACCAGCGATCTCCGCAATAGGCAACGGCAGAAAGCTGCAGCACGAAAAACAGACGATCATGATCATCGTCTGGAAGTGGCAGCAAACGGCGGATTTCAAAGGCGCGGAACGACGCCGCGATCGCCTGATCGCGCAGTCGACGGTTCTCTCCCGAAGGTCTGCTCAGTTCTTCCAGTCCATCGACTGCGGCCAGTTCGAAGTCTAGTTCGGTCCGTTCCAACAAGGCGTTGTCAACTTTGTTTGTTGAACATGAAAAAGTGATCTGTGCACCAA
>RKRZ01000061.1 GCA_007571105.1 Gammaproteobacteria bacterium | reverse complement strand
CCGACGGTGCCGGTTATGGCCGCATCACGGCGCAGCGGGTGCATTTTGACGACAGCGACTGGCAGCGCGTGTATGTCGCCGACGGTTCGGCATCCCGACTGCAGGGTCAGGATGTACTGCTGCAGCAGGGCCGGTTTACCGGAGAGAGCGGAGTGTCGCCGGCGCTGTACGACGAAGCCGGGACCTCCGTAGGCTGGATGTCCGAAGATGGAGTGGTGCATTTCAGTGAAAGGATGGAGCCCGGTGACCCACTCGGGTCTGGTTCAGGTTCGGATGGCGCCGGCTCGGGGTCTGATGGCACAGGGTCTGGTGCTGGCAGTACGGGAAGCGGTGCTGTCGCCGCTCGAAGCGGCGGTGGAGGCGGCGGTATTGGCGCTGCCGGTGTAGGTCTGATGCTGGGCGGCTTGGCCTTGCTGCTTGACCTGTCTGACGAAGAGGAAGAAGAAGCCGGGACCGCCAGCAGTTGGGGGGAGGAGACGGCCCGGTACGCCGTGAGCCGCAATGGTGGTCTGAACACCTGGGTGCGCCGCTGGCACGGCCATCGGTCGTGGCTTTCCGGCGGTGAGCAGTTGCGCCTGCAGGGCGCCGGCTCCGGGCTGGATGCCCGTTGGGGCGCGCATTCGCGCTTGCGCCTGTCGGTACTGCCGTCGGTACGGCTGTATGATGCGGCCGGCCAAGCTTCGCTGTCCGGTCAGTTGATCACGGCCGGGGGACAGTGGCGCGGCGAACAAATACATGCCGGCGTGCATTTCGCCCATGCGCGTTATGAGGGAGTGGATATCTTCTCCGACCCATTGACCGGCGCTTCACACGGCAGCGATTGGCGTGCGATGCGCCAGAGTCATGTCGAGGTGCGCGGCGGCGCGAAGACGATCTGGGGAGGTTGGAAAATGAGCGCACAGACCTCCATCTTCGGCGGTATCCTGACGCAGCGTGCGCATCCTTTCCGCACGCGAGTGCTGTTGCTGGACGTGCCGCGCCTGGAGCAGGAATATACCGGTTGGAAGATGGGTCTGGGCGTACAGGCTGCCGCATGGCGCTCGGCGCCCGGCAGGATGCGCTGGCGGCCCTCGCTGAAGCTGTCGTCAATGCAAGTGTATGACGGCTCTGCCAAATCTGCCGCCTTGCAGTACCGCCTGCCGACTCAAGGCAATGGCGTAGCGCGCACAGTGCACAGCGTCGATGTCGGCGCGCGCGTGCGCTTGCCGCAGGGCGGGCGCGGCATGGTCGCTTGGCGCCATATGCAGGTGGACGGACAAAGCGAGAACGGCATCTGGACCGGAGTGCAGTGGCGCTTCTAGGCGGGCGTGCCGATGAAGCCAAGCGTGCAGGAGAGCATCGCCTTGCGCGTGTCGTCAAAATCAAGCGAGCTATGGCGGCCAACAAGGCGCCGTGCCGTGGAGCAAGTTGTTTGCGCACATGAATCTCAGTGAGGAGCAGCAAAAGCGCCAGCGGCTTGTGCGCCCGCATGGTAAGACGAGCGCACTAACGGGCCGCTGGCCACGTGCGCGAAGCCCATCGCGCGCGCCTCTTCTCCGAGCATGTCGAATTCTTGCAGCGGGACATAACGCATCACCGGATAGTGATGCGCCGTAGGCTGCAGATGTTAACATCTGGCAGTTGGACTCTCGCAAGTCGAATAGGGCGCGGCGTACTTGTTCCAACGTCTCGCCCAGACCCAGCATCAGTCCGGACTTAGTCGGAACGGATGGGTGCGCACGGGAAAAGCGGCGCAGCAATTTCAGAGAGTGACGATAATCGGCGCCCGGGCGCACCGCGGCGTACAAATGCGGCACGGTCTCCAGGTTGTGATTGAACACGTCCGGCGGTGAGGGCGCCAACGCCGCCAGCGCGCGGTCCATGCGGCCGCGGAAGTTCGGCGTGAGGATTTCAATGCGCGTCTGCGGCGCGCCGGCGCGGATGGCGTTGATGCAGTGCGCGAAGTGCGCACTGCCGCCGTCATGCTATCGCCCTCTTCACGCGTCGCCGGCGTTGCGTTCATTCGCTGCGGCAGTAGTTCTGGTACCAGCCGCGCAGCTGCTCCGTCATCGGGCCGATGGCGCCGTCTCGAATCGGCATGTTGTCGATCTCGACCACCGGCAGGATGCCGCGGGCCGAGCCAGTGATCCAGACTTCTTCCGCTTGGCGCAATTCGTCTAGCGCCAGCGGGCCTTCGCGATATTCGATGTCATGTTCGCGCAACAGCGCCAGCGCGAGTTTGCGGGTCACACCCGGCAGGATGCCGGGACTCAGTTCTGGGGGGCGAATCATGCCTTCGATCACCGCAAACACATTGCTGGTGGCGCCTTCCGTAACTTTGCCGTCGCGATACAGAATCGCCTCGCCGGCTTCCTGAGTTCGCGCGCTTTGCGCGGCCATTACCGTCTCCAATAGCATGGTGGATTTGATGAAGCATCGTCCCCAGCGGCGATCTTCTCGTGTGATGGCGCGAATGGAGTCTTGCGGCGCACCCATCGGCTGCGTCATGCTGAAGATAAGTCGGGGCGCCGTCCGTGTAGTGCTTCACAAAGGGCGTTCCTTCCGGGATGCTGCCGCGGGTCACCTGCAAATACACGATACAGTCGGTGTGGGGGCTATTGCGAGACGATTTTGCGCCATGGCGCATCCGCTTGAATCTGGATGGCGGCAATGCTGTTGCGCAGGCGCGTGATGTGGTCGCCGAGACAACGCGGACGGCCCTGGTGGACCGGGATCATTTCGTAGACGCTGTCAGCGAACAGGAAGCCGCGGTCCAGGACCGGGATGGACAGCTCTTGCAATGGCTTGAAATCACCGTTGAGATATGCGGGGATCGTCATTGGCCTAACGAGTCAGCAGGGCGAGATAATCCTTCAGGCGGGTGAAGAGTCTGCCTTCGGGGACGTCCTGCAAGGCGATGGCGGGCAAGGTGGCGAGCACTTTATCGTCGTGGCGAATCTCCAGGGTGCCGACTTCCTGACCCTGGCGCACGGGCGCATGCAGTTCTGACTGCAGATTCCAGACATCTTTCAGCTGGTCGCGAATGGAGAACGGGAAGGTCATGTAGTGGTCTTTGGCGATGCCGACCGGGACGGTGCGCTCATCTGAGTACCAGACCAAGGTTTGGGTGCGCGGCTGCATGCGGGCGGGCGTGAGTTCCGTGCGGAAGAAGCGAAAGCCCCATTTCAGCAGGGCGCGGGAATCGCGCACGCGCAGGGAGGAAGTGTGCGCGCCGAGCACGACGGCGATCAAGCGCATGCCGCCGAGGTCTTCCCGGTAGGCGCTAGCCGCAAGGCAGTATTGGGCGTTTTTGGTGTAGCCCGTTTCGATGCCCTCAGCGGTGCCATCAGTGATAATGGAACGGCCCACGCGTCAAAACGACTTGAATCCTTTTCGCCCCCTAATATTGCTCCCATGAAATCCTGTTGGCTTTGGGCAACCCTCATCTTCTTCATGCCGGTCTCGCCGTCTCCGGCTCAAGATTTCCTGCCGGCCATTGTGTATGACATTGGCGGGAAATTCGACCAGTCTTTCAACCAGATGGCCTACCGGGGCGCCGAACGCTTCCGCAAGGAGACACGGATTATTTATCGGGAATTCCAGCTCACCTCACCCCAACAGCGTATTGCCGCTCTCCGCTCGCTCGCCCAAAAAGGGGCGACTGTCGTCGTCGCACTCGGATTTGCACAGACAGATGCAGTGAGAACCATCGCGCGGTCCTTCCCAAACACCTCCTTTGCACTGATTGACGGCACGGTCAATCTTCCGAATGTCCGTTCTGTCCTGTTCAAGGAACATGAAGGCTCTTTTCTCGTAGGCATGGCGGCGGCCATGGCGTCCAAGACCGGCGCCATCGGATTCATCGGCGGAATGGACTCGCAACTGGTGCGCAATTTTGCCGACGGCTACCAACAGGGAGCGCACTACATCGATCCAGATATCAAGGTGTATCAAAGCATTACCGGCACCACGCCGGACGCCTGGAACGCCCCATCGCGTGGAGGAGCATTGGCGCGCGGTCAGTTTCAATCCTCCGTGGACGTCATCTTCACCGAAGCAGGAAAAACGGCTCATGGCGCTTATCGAGCTGCCGCTCGTTCCGGAAGATTGGCAATCGGCTCAGACTACAATCAGAACTACATGCACCCCGGAACCATGCTGACATCAATGGTCCGACGGCTGGACCTTGCAACCTACCAGGCCTTTATGGATGCCAAAAATCGCGTCTGGAGCAGCGGCGTGCAACGGCTGGGATTGGCCGAGAATGGCGTGGGCTGGAGCCTGGATCAACACAACCGGGATCTGATCAGCGCCGAAATGGAAACCCGACTGGAGCAGGCGCGCCAAGACATCATCGCCGGCGCCCTGACCGTACGCAGCTATTCTTCCAGTCGCCCCCCCATATTCGCAAATACGCTGCAGTACACGATTGCCCCGGGACGCCGGCACATTGATATCGTCCGCCCTTCCCGAGGAGCAAATAACAACAACCGGAATAAGACGCGGTGGGCCTTCTCAATTGTCGGAGGGAAAGATCGGGCGCGCTTCACCGTCGCTCCTGGAGGACTCCTCAGCTTCCACACCGCGCCGAAAACAGAAGGCGCCTACGTCGTACTCGTGGATGCCACGTCCGGAAGCGGCCGAACCGCCATCGCCATCCAGCACGAATTCCACATCACCGTGAGCAATGACAATCACGAGTAAAAAGATCGACTGCGGCCGACTTCACGCACTTCTCCCATGCCCCGACTATCCCAACACTGGAATCAACGCGAGACTCCGCGCACAGCCGGCCAAACCGCCAGCGCCCTTTCCGTCAACATCTGGCGTCTGGCCGGGGAAGGCCTGCTGAAACTGGAGAATGAAGGATTCGACACCGAAACGTGGTCGCAGCGTCTCGATGTGATTGGCCATTTCTCCATATTTGGCGCTCACCTGGTCGACCGCACCGCGCAAAAGCACCTGAATGCCGCCGCCCGGGAAGCCTTGCTCCCTTCCCTGATTCAGCATCTGGCCGCGCTGATGCAGGACAATCGTGAACAGGCGGACGGTCCGGGCGAACACGCCGCACAATTTGTTGCGCAGTTCAATGCGGAATCGGAGCGTTATGCTTCCTGCGAATGGTCGGAGGAGACAGGCCCGGGCTTCACGCTGTGTCGGGAATTGGGCGAGACAATCGCCGCGTGCATGAGCGAAGAGGAACGCAATCGCAGTTGGATTGAGACCTATGTCATTGATCGGGAAGCGCCCAATTTTGCGCGGGCACTGCAGCGAAGCCTTCGCACTCTGATGCCGAAGGCCTAAGATTCAAACTTCAGGATGCTTGTTTCCAGTTCTCGAAATTGCCGGTCTCTTTTTCCTGACCGTCTTCAAATCCAGCGGTGTAAGCCTCCGTCACGCGTTGCTCTTCACGCTCCGGATGCCCCAGATAACCTCCCTGCCACCCCAGAACATACTCGGGGTCAACCCCCAATTCTTCCATGCGCGTGATGGCATCCCGATAGACTTGATCCATAGTGGGTCTCCTGTCCCTGATGGCGGGCTCATTTTAACTTAAGGCCCGACTCCGCTTGTCTACAATAGGCCCCCATGCCCGTGCGTTTCAACCTTTTCTCCACCTATCCGCTGCAGTTTTTACTGCTCGCCATCGGCATTCTGCTGGTGTTGCTTTACGTCGGCCGATTTGACGATCCGCTCTACTCCTCCCTGGTTCCTGTTGCCTACTGGTTCTTTCTGTTGAGTTACTGGGGCGTGCTGTGGCTGCTGCGAACCGTGTCGAAGGAGCCCGACAATCGGCGGCAAACCCTCCTTGCCCTAGGCATCGCGGCAATCGCCACACTGACGCTGTATCTGGCCGGACATGTCAGCGAGCAGAAACGCCAGATTGAATTGCAAGAGCGCCACCTGAGCGATTGAGCCCATGTTGCAACTGCACGATACCGCAGCGCAACAAAAGCGCCCTTTCGAACCGCTGGATCCCGAGCGGGTCACCGTGTACGTTTGCGGGCCGACCGTCTACGACCATATCCATATCGGAAACGCCCGCCCGCTGGTGGTTTTCGACGTGCTGACTCGAGTGCTGCGAAGCCTCTATCCCCAGGTTCTCTACGCCCGCAACATTACCGACATCGACGACAAGATTCTGGAGCGCGCAACGGCGGAAAACTGCGACTATGCAAAATTGACCACGCGCTTCATTGACGCCTTTCACGAAGTGTGCGCCGGACTCGGCGGGCTGGAAGTCGATCTGGAGCCGCGCGCGACCGAAACCCTGCCGGCCATGCTGCAGATGATTC
>RKRZ01000008.1 GCA_007571105.1 Gammaproteobacteria bacterium | reverse complement strand
GGGTATTGTAATGCGATACAATGGCAACTCAGCCTTAGAGCAGCAAGGAGGGAAACGCTGTCATGTCCGATTATGATCAGGAACTGGATGCCTGCGGCCTGAATTGTCCGCTGCCGATTCTACGCGCCAAGAAATCCCTGGCCAAACTGGAAAGTGGACAGGTATTGCGGATCATCGCGACCGATCCGGGAGCGGTCAAGGATTTCGAGTCTTTCGCCAAGCAAACAGGGAATCCGCTGCTGGAATCCAGCGAACAGGATGGCAAGTTTTATTTTCGCTTGCAAAAAGCCTGAATTAATTGACCCGGCAGCTGTTGTATGAACTGAAGCATTCGTGCTTTAGGACACACATGAATTTGAAAAACCTTGCTTTTTGACGCACAATAGCCATTCCTGCGTTGCGCTCGCTTCGGTGGCCCTTGCCTTATGAGCACAGAATTGTTGTCTTCGCAACCCGATTCAGACACGGAGTTGCTGACAGGCGCTGAGATTTTTATTCGTTGCCTCGTCGAGGAGAGGGTGTCGACCGTGTTCGGATACCCCGGAGGCGCGGTGCTGCACATCTATGACGAATTGCACAAGCAGCGCGAGGTGGACCACATCCTGGTTCGCCATGAACAGGGGGCGACGCATGCCGCAGAAGGCTACGCCAAATCAACCGGCAAAGTGGGTGTCGCCCTAGTTACCTCGGGGCCTGGTGCGACCAATGCGGTCACCGGGATTGCAGATGCCTACATGGATTCGGTCCCCATCGTTGTGTTTACCGGTCAGGTGCGCACGGCACTGATCGGCAACGACGCCTTTCAGGAGGTTGACACGGTGGGCATTACGCGCCCATGCGTGAAGCACAACATCTTGGTGAAAACAGTCGAAGAAATGCCCCTGGCAATTCGTCGGGCATTCCACATTGCAAGCACGGGCCGCCCCGGTCCGGTGGTGGTGGATTTGCCAAAAGACGTGACCGAGCAGAAAATGCCTTTTGCCTATCCGGAGAATCCGCATCTGCGCTCGTATCAGCCGACCACGGTGGGGCATGCCGGGCAGATCAAACGCGCCATCAAACTGCTTGAGAAAGCCGAACGCCCCATTATTTACAGCGGCGGCGGAGTGATTTCATCCAATGCACATGAGGAATTGACTGAATTTACCCGCCTGACGGGTTTTCCGATCACCAATACGTTGATGGGGTTGGGGGCATTCCCCGGGACTGATCCGCAGTTTGTTCAGATGTTGGGCATGCATGGATCTTATGAGGCCAATATGGCCATGCATCACAGCGATACCCTGATTGCGGTGGGGGCGCGTTTTGATGACCGAATCACCGGCAATCTTGAGAAGTTCTGCCCGTACGCAAAAGTGATCCACATTGATATTGATCCGTCTTCGATTTCCAAGAATTTCCCCGTGCATGTGCCGGTGGTGGGAGACGCAAAACATGTGTTGCGGGCCATGATCGATGATCTGAAGCAACGCGAGCGCGCCTTGCCGGACATCTCGGCCTGGTGGGACCAGATTCACGAATGGGCGAAGAAGGACTCGTTTGCCTACAAGCAGGAGATGGATGCGGACATCAAGCCGCAGTATGTGCTGGATGCGCTGTACCGGCTGACTGAAGGCGAGGCATTTGTTACTTCAGACGTCGGACAGCATCAGATGTGGGTGGCTCAGTTGTACAAGTTCAACAAGCCGCGGCGTTGGATCAATTCCGGAGGGCTTGGCACCATGGGATTCGGGTTGCCGGCTGCCATGGGGGTGCAATTGGCGCATCCGGATTCACTGGTGTGTTGTGTGACTGGCGAGGCCAGCATCCAGATGTGCATTCAGGAATTGTCGACCTGCCGACAATATGGGTTGCCGATTAAGGTCATCAATCTGAACAATCGCTATATGGGGATGGTGCGGCAGTGGCAGGACTTTTTCTATGATTCCCGCTATGCGATGTCGTACATGGAGGCGTTGCCGGATTTTGTGAAACTGGCGGAAAGCTATGGGCACGTCGGCGTGAAGGTTGAGCAGGCGAAGGACGTTGAGCCGACGCTGAAAGAGGTGCTGGCGATGAAGGATCGCTTGGTGTTCGTGGATGTGGTGACGGATCCGCGTGAGAACGTGTTTCCGATGATTGCTCCAGGGGCGGCGCACAACGAAATGATCCTGTCCTGAGATGCGGCGCATTCTTGCAGTTCTGTTAGAGAACGAGGCGGGAGCTCTGTCTCGGGTTGCCAATCTGTTTTCAGCGCGCGGGATCAATATCGATTCACTGGCAGTGACCCCGACATCCGACGAGACCCTTTCGCGCATGACGCTGGTGACTTATGGTGATGATCGAATTCTGGAGCAGATCACCAAACAATTGCACAAGCTGGTGGACGTGGTGACGGTCATGGACTTGACAGCGAAAGAGCATATGGAGCGGGAGTTGGCACTGATCAAGGTGCGCTTTGAGAATGCCGAAGACGTGGATGAGCTGCAGCAGGTCAACAAGGTGTACGGCGGGCGCATTGCGGACGCCAACGAACTGTGCTACACGAGCGAAGTGGTTGGCACCAGCGGAGAGATCGAAGACTACATCACGGCTCTGTCTGCGCATGAGATTGTGGAAGTTGTGCGCTCCGGCCCGCTGGGCATCAGACGTGGAGAAAAAGCTCTGGAAATTGGGCATCATCTTTAAACTTTGTTGACTTTGGTTGGGAATTTGAACCATGAAAGTTTTTTATGACAAGGATGCGGACCTTTCTTTGGTGCAAGGCCGCAAGGTTGCAATCATTGGTTATGGCTCGCAGGGACACGCGCATGCCAACAATCTGAAAGATTCAGGCGTGTCAGTTGTGGTGGGGTTGCGTGAAAGTTCTGCTTCTGCCGAGAAGGCGCGCGAGGCAGGTCTTGAAGTGGCCGGCATCGCGGACGCGGTGGCGTCGGCCGACATCATTATGGTGCTGGCTCCGGACGAACATCAGGCCGCGCTGTATGCCGAACAGATAGAACCGCAATTGCGCCAGGGTGCGACTTTGGCGTTTGCACATGGCTTCAACATTCATTTTGAGCAGATTCGCCCGCGTGGGGACCTGGACGTGATCATGGTGGCACCCAAAGGCCCCGGGCATTTGGTGCGCTCCACCTATAAGCAAGGCGGCGGCGTGCCGACGCTGGTGGCGATCTTCCAGGACGCAAGCGGGCAGGCACGCGAGATTGCTTTGTCTTATGCCAGCGCGAATGGAGGAGGGCGCGCCGGCATTATTGAGACGACGTTTCGTGAAGAGACGGAAACGGATTTATTCGGAGAGCAAGCAGTCTTGTGCGGAGGGGTGACGGCACTGATCGAAGCAGGCTATGAGACATTGGTTGAAGCGGGCTACGCGCCGGAGATGGCGTACTTCGAATGTCTGCACGAGTTGAAGTTGATCATTGACTTGATCTACGAAGGCGGCATCTCGAATATGAACTATTCGGTCTCGAATACGGCCGAGTATGGCGGGTTGACGCGCGGGCCTCGAGTCATCAACGAGTCCGCCCGCCAAACGATGCAGCAGATTCTCGCGGACGTGCAAAGCGGCGCTTTTGCCAGCGAGTGGGTCGAGGAAAATCGTTCTGGAGCTCAGGAGTTAGAACGTTTGCGTGAGCGCAGCCGAAATCAAACCATTGAGCAGGTCGGGGCGCAATTGCGAGAGATGATGCCGTGGATCCGCGAGAAGCGTCTGGTCGATCCTTCGCGCAATTGAGTGCACTCATGCTAGAATTGCCACACGCGACGAAAGTTGCAAGGCATCAAAAACTTTACTGATTACTCTGGGAGTAAGAATTATGGTTGGACAACTTGTTTCAATGGGAGTTTTTTGGGCTGTGTACGCACTGCTGATCTGGTGCGTTATAACTTTCGTTTGAATCGCAGTCACCCAATTAATTTCTGCGCGGCAGCCTGACTGCCGCGATCTCTTCATCCCGGAGCAATTCTGTGAAGGGACAGCGCCGCTATCGCCATAGCATTTATTTGCTGCCGAGTCTGTTGACCACCATCGCCATGCTCGCGGGGTTTGCCGCGATCACATTGGCGATGCAGCAGAAGTTCGATGTTGCGGCCATTGCTATTTTTGTCGCCATGGTGATGGATGCGCTGGATGGCCGAGTGGCGCGCCTGACGCATACGGCCAGCGAATTCGGCCTGCATTACGACAGTTTCAGCGACATGCTGGCGTTCGGCATTGCGCCGGCCCTGGTTTTGTATCAGTGGTCCCTGCAGTATATGCGCCCGTTTGACGGTGAATGGGCGGCACTGGGATGGCTTGGCGCGTTCTTCTATCTGGCAGCCGTTGCCTTGCGACTGGCGCGTTTCAATGTGCAAGCGCAAAGCCAGGATCGCACGTTTTTCCGAGGACTCCCGAGCCCTGCGGCGGCGGGGGTTCTGATGGCTGCGCTGTGGGTTGTGGATCGGGCTGGGTATACAGGCGACGAACTCAAGGTCTGGGTTCTGCTTGCAACGCTGCTGGTTGGGGGATTGATGGTCAGCCGCTTTGCGTATTACAGCTTCAAGGAAACTACGCCAGGGTTTCGTGTGCGCCTGGTGACGTGGCTTGCGATTCTTGGCGGTATGCTGCTGTTTGCCCTGGATCCTCCCAAGGTGCTGCTGCTGCTATTCAGCGCTTATGCATTGTCTGGGCCTGGACTTTACATGCATTATTTGTGGAAGCGGCGCAGTTGAATTTCTGAGTAGAGGCTACAAAAGCGCGGTATCGCTGACCAGAATTCCATCGGAGTCGGCAGCAACCCAATGTCCCGGGACGAAGTCGACACCAGAGAACTGAACGACAACATCTCGCTCGCCAAGATCTTGCTTAATGCTCTTCAGCGGATGCGTGGCAAGTGCTTTGACGCCTACGGATAAAGTGGCAATCACAGCGGAGTCGCGAATACATCCGTTGACAATCACGCCGGACCAGTTGTTGTCCTGAGCTTTCCCGGCAAGAATATCTCCGAGCAGGGCGCAGCGCATGGATGCGGCGCCATCGATGACCAATACACGGCCTTGGCCTTCTTCGCTAAGTGCCTCGCGAACTTTTGAATTATCGTCCGGGCAACGGACGGTAGAGATTAATCCACAAAACGCAGGAATGCCCCCATAGTTATGAAACCCGGGTTCGGCAATCCGCACATTGTCGTGTTCGTCGGATAGGTCGGCGGTAGAAGAACTCATAACATCACGGGCGTTAGAAAATCGCGCCCATTATAGGGATCATCGGGCACAGAAAGCTGCAAATCTTGCGGAGCATTGGGATTCCAGAGGCGGTTCCAGACTTTTTGCTCGCGTCGATATGGCGGAGAGGGAGGGATTCGAACCCTCGGTACGGGGTTACCGTACACCCGCTTTCCAGGCGAGCCCGTTCGACCGCTCCGGCACCTCTCCGGTTGATTTGCAGAGGCGGATCAGGCCTTTTGCAGGTCGCCGCCGCCCATGGAGGGCAGGTAGGTGATATTGCCCTCGGCTTTGCGAATTTCGGCTGCTCCCGCCTTTTCAACTTCATCAATTCGCACGACGGCGTGCATGGGCACATACGTCCGCGCTACCGACTTGAATTCTGTTTTCAGGCGTTCTTCACTAGGGTCGACGACAACCTTGGATCGTTCCCCAAAGATAATGTCTTCAACAACGACAAAGCCATACAGATCTGAGGAGTAGACGTGGCTTGCGTAGATCTCGTAAATCTCGCCGTCGGAGTAGAAAATAACCTTGTAAATCGGTTCGATTTCGGACATGGGCGGGAATGGGTAAGGCGGTTTTCGAATTATATCAACATTGGGGGGTCGGCCATGTGCTCGACGACTGCGCGGCCAAATCCGGAAGTGGTCACCAAAGTAGCCCCCGGGATCAATTCTTGCATGTGTTCTTCAACTTCTTTACGACTGGCTGCGCCACTGGGTCCAAGCGCGAGTCCCGCCCGCACGCGGGCTAAGTCGTAGGTCAGGAATTTGTTGGCGATTGCGCCGGAGATTCCTTTGATCAGCAGGTCGGCCGCCTCGGTCCAGCCGATGTAGCGCATCATCATTTCGGCTGACAGAATGATCGAGCCGGGGTTGACTCGGTTCTTGCCAGCATATTTGGGAGCAGAGCCGTGGGTGGCTTCGAATACGGCAGTGGCATCCGCCATATTGGCGCCGGGCGCGATGCCGATGCCGCCGACTTGGGCGGCCAGTGCGTCCGAAATATAGTCGCCATTCAGATTGAGCGTCGCGATGACATCGTAGTCGGCATGCTTCAGCAGGATTTGCTGGAGAAAATTGTCTGCAATGACATCCTT
>RKRZ01000049.1 GCA_007571105.1 Gammaproteobacteria bacterium | reverse complement strand
TTGATTAATGTGTCTTTGCTGCTGGTCAGGGAAAGATCACGCGCCGCGTTGCCGAAGTTGGTCGCGACCATTGAGATCAGAATGCCGACCAAAGCGATGACGGCGAGAATTTCCGGAAGGGTGAAGCCGGCCTGCGGCCGGGCGTTTTGAGCGTTTGTGGGAATCATGCGATACGTTTCTCCATAAGCTGAAAAGGAAAAGGAATGGTGTTGGATTCGAGAACAGGGGATGCTTCTCGAAAGCGCCCCGGCAGCATGCGCAGGCATTCCGCCCAGGTGGTTTTTTTGGCGCGCACCTGTTGTTCAGCGCGTACCCAGAAATCTTCAAAACCGTTTTCTTGAGCCAATCGAGAAAGTCCTCGAAGGCCTTCATTGCTGCTGATGCACTCGGCCAGCGTGGGCGTGATGATGAGCATCTCCGCGATGCAGGCTCGTCCGCGATAGCCACTGTAGTTGCATCGTTCGCATCCGCCGTGTCGTGCGATTGGCCACTGCTCGTGAAACGGAAGCCCTAGCATTCTGCAGGCATCTTCGATGTCCGAATCGCGTCCGTGGATTCCGCAAAACGGACAGATCTGACGAACCAGACGCTGGGCGCTGATGGCAGTGACGGTGTCGGCGATCAGGTGAGGGCTGATGCCCAAATTGCGCAACCGTTCTATTGCTCCCAGGCTATTTTGTGTGTGCAGCGTGGACAACACCAGATGCCCGGTCAGGCTGGCGCGGGTCGCCAGCTGTGCGGTTTCTTCGTCGCGAATCTCTCCAATCAGGATGACATCGGGGTCTGCGCGCAGCAGCGCGCGCAATCCGGCCGCATAACTCATGCCGATGTCGGTATTGATCTGAACCTGGTCAATGCCGGGAACCTGAACCTCGATGGGGTCTTCCAGAGTTTTGATGGAGACCTGGTTTTTGCTGCGCCGCAGGATTTCCATAATGACGGCGTAGAAGGTCGTGGTTTTCCCGGAGCCCGTTGGTCCGGTAAGCAGGAACAGTCCGTTGTTCATGCCGGCGACCTGATGCAATGCCTTTGCATAACTGTCGTGCAAGGCCAACTGCTCCAAGGTTTGCACGGTATGCTGGTAGCCGCCGACGATGCGCAGCGTGAACGAGCCCCAGATTCGCCGACTGATTGTGACCGGAGACATGTTGACGCGAATAAAAAACAGTCGTCCGCGCAATGGCAATTCCATATTGCCGTCGCGTGGCGTGTTGTAGACGCCATGCTGATTGCCAGACAGAGTGAGCAAGGTGTTGGAGATGAGGCGATAGTTGCATTTCTCTGACATGGCCATGCGTTCTTCGCGAAGGGTCTGCAACATGCCGTTGCGGCGAATCTTGATTTCGACCGACTCGTTGTCGCGCGGCGTGATGTGGATGTCGCTGGCTTGATGCTCGATGGCCAATTCAATCCATTCATTGAGAATGCGTTCGGCTTCATGCGAGGATGGCGGCTCGGAATCGATTTCAAGTGACGAGCGTGCCGGAATCGGGATCAATCCCAATTTCCCGCGATAGCGATGCAGTATGGGTTCGGGCAACACCAGATGGGGGTTGCGGATCCAATGCTGACAGGCGAACGGGTCCGAGACAAATAGGCGGTTGTCTGCCCAGGCCACGGAGTCATGATCTCCATACTCCAGCGGTCCATGAATGCCCTCGACATGAATCGGGAGCCCGAATACTTCGGAGAGCGCCAAGGTGATGGATTCGGCATCGGCCCCGGTTCGCAATAGGCGAGGAATGATCGCTTCCGCGCTGTTTGGACAACTCAACTGCAGCGCATTGGACGGCAACGCTCCGGACGCAATCAATGACCGATGCAATGCTTCGAATTGCGCAGTCGTCCGAGCGGGCAATGTGCTCATGGCGCAGTCTCGATTGGCAGGCTCAACTGATCGCCGGCAGGGTTCTTGAGCAGGAGTGAGTCCACAGAGACGCGTTCAATCTTCCATGGGCCCAGCTGGGCGCCTGCTTTGATTTCCAATTCCCGTCCATCGGCAAGGCGAACGCGTGCGCGTCCTTGATAGGTGCTGATTAACTGCGGGAGTTCGAAGGCCGGCAAGAGTGAGGGGTCATCGGGGGGATTCTGGAGGGCCGGTTGGGCAAACTCCAGACCGGTACAGGGATATCCGGTCTTGCGACATTCCATCAGTTTTTTGGCAATCTTCAGCTGCACTCCCAGCAGCGTATCCGCTTCGTTGAGCCGTTGCAGCTCACGAATGTGAGATTCCGCTTCATGCAGGATGCGCGCAGCCTTTGCATCCGCATCCTCGGGCATGCCGTCAGCGAAGGCCTGGGTCGCAAGAAGAATCAATGGCAGGAAGACTCTCATCGGATGCGTCTCATGCAGTCGCGGGGGCACCGAGGACGAACAGGACGACGTGCGCCTGTCCGTTTTCGGCACGAACGGAATCGATCAGCAATGGAATACGGGCTTGCGCAATGCGGCAAAGCATGGTCAGCGACAGGAATGAGCCTTTCATTGCAACTTTCCAGACCACGCCCCCGAAGTTTCCTATTCGTTGTGCGATGGCTTCGGAGTAGTTGTTCGGGTCGGCTTCAACGGCTTGGAAGGCGCTGATTTCCGGCAGCACTTTGGACAGTGCCTGCAAGCGCTTGACTTGCCAGTGAATCGGTTGAGTCGGCGGCATCACTTCAAGTCGCTCTCGGGTTTGTTCCAGCTGCGTGTTGTGTGTTGACAGTGCGCCCAGATCGGGTGTCGTGCGCCCGTTTTCACGCATAAGAACCCCGGTGACAGTCAGGCTCGCGCAAGCGAGAGCGCTCAAGGTGAGCAAGCCATGTCGTCGCCAGGCTTTACCAACTGATATGGAGAGAGGCATCGGGCTGAATCGTGTGGGTGTGGACGGGAAGCCCCAAAGGCACGACTGGCGAGGGCGCACGGATGATGGCGTTCATTTGCTCATCGGCCAGCAATGAAGTTGGCGGCAGTTCGATAGGCTGGGCATGGTGCGCCAGGATCATCAGTTGCTGCAGGCGCCTGGATTGATCTATGACTTCAATGCGTCCTTGCGCATTCAGCTGGCGCAAGGAGTTCTGCAATGCCTGGTTTTGCTCTTTCAGGAGAGTTGCCAATTGCAGTTGTTGGGTGTGTTGGTGGTGCAGAATGCGATCTGCAGCAAACCCTGCAAATATGCTGGTCAGCAACATGAAGCCCATCAGCATCAGGTTGCGGTGTCGTACTTGAAGTCGCTGATTGTGTTGTTGCTGCAGCGTCTGAATCGGTTGCTCAGGGAGTCGCAAGCTCTCTATTTCCTCACTCAGGGCAACGGGTTCGGAGTTTTTGCTATGGGGCGAGGAAAGGTCCAGCAAAGTGTCACCTGTAAGCCGGCCGCTATAGGCGCCGTCACTCTCGCGCATCAGATAGCGCGTCGGGTGCGGCTCAAGGTCGGTGCAAATCTGGTACAGACCGGCTTCCTGGGGGACACGTTCTGATGCAATGAATACTTGCCACAGTCCGTATATGGGAAGCCCCGGATGCATTTCAGACAGCGCATCAATTTGCCGTCGCTCCACATAGAGCGGCAATTCGTCGTCCAGCGATTCAATGGGCATCAGATGGGATTCCAGATTTTGGGTGAGATGGCTGATGACCAGGTCATCGATCAACACGATCTCGACACCGTCAATCCGGATCGGGGAGTGCATGGGAATCATCAGATCGCCACCTCAATGGGGGTGATGACAATCATTAACTCCCGATTGTCTTGCTCCAAAGTGGCGGAAGCAAAGGCATCACATAAGAAGTGATCGCAAGGCAAACGGTGTGCTGCTTCTCGCACGCGGCTTTGAATTAATCCTCCAAGCAGGATGGGTTTGCCGCTCCGGGTGAGGGCGAGGGTTGCCATTTCTTGAATGGCAATGTTGGGTCGAACGATGGTGGAGATACCGGTATCAAAAGTGCTTTGCGACCGAATCGAAGACAAGACCGGCACCACCTCGACCAGAATCGTTCCGTCCCGCCGCATGCGCGGCGTCACCGCAATTCGAAAGCCTACGCGAATGTGCTCGAATTCGGTCGTCAGAATCGGCACGCCGTCGTATTCGCCGGGGTTGAACTCGGTATTCGCAATAAAGCTGATCTCTTCGCCATCTCCCAGGAAAGTTGTCATGCCGTTGACAACGGTAAAAATCGGATCGCTGCGAATGGTGACCATGCCCTGTTGGGACAGTTGTTGCACAATCGCATTCAGGCTCCAGCGGCCAAATTCGAGGGCGGCATTGACTTGCCAGGCGCCTCCCGTGCTGGTGAAGGACAGGGGGTTGGGAATGGTACGCCTCAATTGAACGTATTGGTCCATGCCCTGGTACAACAGGTCCAGGTCCAGACCCGCGCTGTCGCCTTTTTCGCGGGTGATGTCCAGGATGGCGACCGCCAACAGAACCTGTCGCGCGCCGCGCCGAATCTGCTCTTCCAGCCAGGCATCCAGTTGCTGGATGCGTGCCACGGGACCGCGGGCGCGAAGCAACCCCAGACGTCGGTCCGCGACGAGCCAGGTGTGCGATCCGGAACTCTCGTCCATTGCCGCATCAATGCTTCCGTCGATGCCCAGGATGGATCGTGCGTTATTCAGCAGGTCGTCCCAGGGAGAATCCTGATGGTCGTAAGTGACGATGGCGGAAGAGCCGGAACGATCGCTGCCAGAATCTTCATCATCCGATCCGGAGGCGCCGGAACTCAATGCAATTGACCCGCCCACTTGCATGTGCGACTGGCCCTGGCCTGCGAACGTGCTGACATCCCAGGAACGGGTCAGATAAGCAGAGACATAGAGGATATGTTCGCTCGGTTCCAGTTCTAACGCATAGCCGCTAAGGCCTTCGAGAACATTCAGGTACTGGCCAAGGCTCAACTCATTGGCGCGCACGTCATAACGCCGGCTCAAATCCACGTGCGGGGTCGCGGGGACGATGTTGAGCCGGGGCTCAGCCCGAGTGATGCACTCTGCCAGTGTCGCATCCTGCAAGTGGAGGCTGATTGGCTGTTTGGAATACTCGTTCGGGCTTGTCTGAATGCGCACGAAAGGTCGGGGTGCAATGGGATCTGCCGGAATCGCTTCGGGAATTTCCAATGGTTGCGGTCGCTTGACGTCGACGGCAGCAAGTTCAGGCCGACTGCAGGCACTGGCGCACAGCGCCAGAGTGAGCAACGCGAGCGATCGTCTCACGACTGCTCCAGTATCACCAGTTTTTGTTCTTCGAACACATGCAACAGCAATTCGGTTTGAGTTTGCATGCCGAGTTTTCGCGCCAATTCGGTCAGCGCATCCCACCAGGTGGTGGAGGAAATCAATGAAATGCGTGTGTTCAGAACGGTGGGACGCACTTCCGGGCGCAATTGCCAGCCGATTGGCACCAGCAGGTCGAGCGCCTGCTGCAAGATCATGTCATCGACAAAGATTTCCGCAGAATCGTGCAGGGAGGCACCGAATTCCAGTTCAACGGCGTAGGAGTCTTCCATGTCGTCTGTGGGAGTGCCCCATTCCGGGTCGGGAATAGAGGACGGCGCAGGCTCCAGATAGGCATCTATACGCGCGTCCCGCCGGGGTTGCGCGTGCTCAATTTCAATGTTGTCCGGGTTTGCCTCCAGTTGCACGCGCCATTCTTCAGTCGGCTCAATGATCAATGTGCGGTACAAGGGGTTGACTTTTAATTTCCAGGCACCTCCGGCCAGAACCCCGAGCGCATCTGCGAGATGAATGGGTCCAAGGTCACGATGCACTTCCGGCAACGGCTGCGGCATCAGGATGGCGCGCGCCCAGTGACTGCGTTGTTCGTCCAGTCGATACCCGGAACGCGCCAACAGGTAATTGAGCGCCTCGCCGACGCTGGCGACTTCCTGTGGAAAGCGCACTTGAGTGACCGTGACTTGCAGGGGATGACGCTGCGCGTGACTGCTGCCGGGAATCAGGTAGGCATAGCGGGCAATCATGTCGCGATCGTCCGTCGCGACAGCGATGGTGCTCACAATTAACCCGCTGATCAGAATTAATGTTCGCATGTTTCCCTCCGTAGGGAAGGGCTACCATATACGAAACAATGGCAAAGAGGTGTATAAATGGTCGGCAAATTCCGACCATTTTTCCGCCTTATATTTCAATAGCTTACAAAGGTGATATGTGGATAACTTTTTAAAAATCGGGTGCCTGAAACGCGAATTTTGGTATTCGCCCACTTATTAGGGAGATCGATTCAGGTCTGGTTTCGGGTCTGATGCAACACGGCGAGCACCAACATGGCCAGCCAGATCGCACCGGCCCATCCGCCGCGCGAATTGTTGTCGATGAGCAGCAATATGGCATCACCAGAAT
>RKRZ01000189.1 GCA_007571105.1 Gammaproteobacteria bacterium | reverse complement strand
CGGTATACAGGCCATCGAGTTCCACAAACAGGCCAAAAGAAGTGACCGTGTTGATGATGCCGCTGAAGCTTTTCCCGATATGGCGTTGTGCGAGACGGCATTTCAGCGCGGCCTCTACATCCCAAACGGCTTCATTGGCGCGGCGCTCCATGCGCGAACAATGATCGCCCAAAGTCTTGACTTCTTCATGTTTGGCAGGGCGGGTGGTGGCTTGCTTCTGAACTAAAGCGCTACGGATTGCGCGGTGGACGCACAAATCGGGATAGCGCCGGATGGGCGAAGTGAAATGGGCGTAATGGTCCAACGCCAGGCCGAAGTGTCCGATGTTATCGGGAGAGTAGACGGATAGGCTTTGCGCTCGCAACAAGGCGCGTTCGACGACCATTTGCTGATGGCTGCCTTCGATTTCTTCAAGCAAGGTGGCACAGTCGCTTGGACGGACCGGATTGTCGGCAGGGAAAGGAAAGCCCAAACTCGCAACCAGTGCACGGAGGGTGTCGAGCTTTTCTTCTTGCGGTTGATCATGCACTCGGTACAAGCTGCAGAGGCGGTGTTTCTCCAGATAGCGCGCGGCAGCGACATTGGCTGTGATCATGAATTCCTCGATCATGCGGTGCGCATCCAGACGCTTCAACGGTTGTAACCCCGTCACTTGCCCGTTGGCATCAAAGCAGAATCGGCATTCCAGATCGCTGAAATCAAGGGCGCCGCGCTGGCGGCGCTTGGCATAGAGTCGCTGATACAGACCTTTGAGCGGTTCCAAATGCTCCCAAAGATCGGAGCGCTGCTTTCGCGTGTCAAGATTGTTTTCAAACAGCGCCTGATTTACTGCGGAGTAGGTCAGGCGTGCACGTGATTGGATGGTCGCCAGATAAAACCGGCTCGATTGTACGGCCGCTTCTGAATCCAGACGCATTTCGCAAACCACCACTTTGCGCTCGACATCCGGGCGCAACGAGCACAGATCTTCAGAGAGCTTCTGCGGCAACATCGGGAGGACTCGGTTCGGGAAATACACCGAGGTGCCGCGCTCACGAGCCTCGACATCGAGAGCCGTGTCGGGGCGGACATAATGGGAAACGTCAGCGATGGCGACCCACAAGGTCCAGCCATCTTTCCGTACTTTGGCGCAGACGGCATCGTCAAAATCTTTCGCATCCTTCCCGTCAATGGTGACAAAGGGCAGGTCGGTGAGATCTTTGCGATTCGCGACATCTTCCAATGTGTCCAGCGCTTCCAATTCGTCTGATATAGATTTCGGCCAGGTGTGCGGCAAATTGAATGCCGCAATGGCGCAGTCGGTATCGATGCCGGGTCGATCCTCATCGAAAACGCAATGAATCTGTGCCTTGCCATGACCCCAGTCTTGCGGGAATTCCGTAATGTTGGCAGAGACCAGAGCACCATGCTGGACTTTGGGCTGACTGCCGTTGACATCAAAGCAATGCAGAATTCGCGAGTCTTCCGGCACAAGGATGCGTTCGTTCCGTTCAACGACCAGGCGGCCGACAATCGTATTCCGATTTCGCGCGATAACCTGATGAAAATGCCCGTGAGGCCGGCCATTGTCGTAGCGGGTGGGACGGCTGTGGCTGACTTCCACATAATCCCCGTGCATGGCCGTGTGCATTTGCGTCTGCGGCAGGAACACATCCAGGCCGCCTTCGTCCGGCGTGACCACGCCATGGCCTTTCGGATGGGCGTTCAGGCGCCCCCGAATGCGTGTTTTCCCGGGAGTTTTCGGGTCGGAATGTTTGCGGGGCATGAATGGTGCGGGAGAGCCGCGGCTCGCCGATGCGTATTGTAGGCGATGCACCAAATGTGTATGATGAATCCGACACCGATATTGCTTGGACTGAACGTGCCTATTTGCGCTCAGGCAATCGTATTGACCAAATTCACCACACAACTTTCTAAACGAACTCGCCCCGTGATTGCAAGGACACAAGGCCGATAGGGTTGTGATTTCCGAGTTCAACGCCGTAGAACGCAAGGCGCTGGGGACGCTGGGCAGTGTCTATGCCTTGCGCATGCTGGGGCTGTTCATTATCTTGCCGGTGTTCGCGATTTATGCGGAGACACTGGCTTACTCGACCCCGCTGCTTGCCGGAATTGCGGTCGGAATTTACGGATTGACGCAGGCGCTATTGCAAATTCCAATGGGCTGGTTGTCGGATCGTTACGGACGAAAGGGGGTGGTGTGTCTGGGCCTCTTGGTCTTTCTTTGCGGGAGTTTTATTGCAGGGGCCGCAGAGGATATTCACGTCATGATTCTCGGCCGCGCGCTACAGGGTGCGGGCGCAATTTCCGCGGCCCTGACGGCGTGGGTGGCGGATTTGAGTCGCGACGAAGTTCGGGCCAAGATCATGGGGCTGATCGGCATGCTGATTGGGTTGAGCTTTATCGGTTCGCTGGTCATCAGTCCGATTCTGGCCAGCAAGATTGGGGTGGACGGCATTTTTTATCTGGTTGCAGCCTTGTCCGTTGTGGCGACGATTGTGGTGTGGCTATGGATTCCATCCCACTCTGATTCTGCACAGAGAACGGCAGGGTCCTGGAGCGACATCGTCCGGGCATTACGCGATCGAACCTTGCTTCGCCTGAGCTTCGGGGCGGCATCCATTCATTTAATTCTGGTTGCCAACTTCATGTCCCTGCCAATTGCCTTGCGAGATCTCGCCGGGTATCCGGTAGATCAACACGGTCTGTTCTATCTGATTGTGCTCGCCGTGTCTGCACTGTTCCTGTTTCCCGTTTTGCGCATGGCGCAGGCGCGCGTCTTTGACTGGATGCGCGCCAGCGCGTTGATTTTGGTGGTGGTCGAGTTGACGCTGATTTTTGTGCGCCATGATGTGGCGCTGCTGGGTGGGAGTCTGGTGCTGTTTTTTGTGGCGTTCAACTTTCTGGAGGCGCAATTGCCTACTCAGGCTTCCCAACAGTGTTCTCCGCATTTGAAGGGGACGTCGCTTGGAGTTTTTACCACCACTCAATTCCTAGGGGCCTTTTTGGGAGGTCTGTTGACGGGAGTGTTTTTGCAGTACTGGGATGCTGAAAAACTCTATATTTTCTTAGGCGCCTGGGGGCTTGTGTGGTATTATCTTGTGCCGAAAATTTCTGTAACGGATTCGTAACATGCTATTCATTTCGCGATTTTTTGGGATTGTCTTAGTGGGGGCGTTGAGTTGGCTTATGGTGCTGCCACAAGCCGCTGTGGCGGAAGAAGAAACAGAAGCAGAAGAGTTGGTTGTGATCGGCACACGAGCGCAGCCTCGGTCTGTTCTTGATTCGACGGTTCCCATTGATGTGATTGATGGCGAGAATCTTCAAGACCAGGGATCCGGCGACATGAATTTCATGTTGCGCACGATTATTCCGTCGTTCCATGTAAACATGCAACCGGGACGTGATGCCGCGGCGATGCAGAACCCGATCAACTTGCGCGGATTGGCTCCGGATCACACTTTGGTTCTGTTGAACGGCAAGCGTCGGCACCGGGGAGCCACCATCACCTGGATTTCAGATGGCCGCTCAGACGGGGCGCAGGGCCCGGACATTTCTGTCATTCCGGCCATTGCCCTCAAGCGCGTGGAAGTATTGCGCGATGGGGCAGCTGCCCAGTATGGTTCTGACGCGATTGCAGGAGTGCTCAACTTCGAACTCAAGGATGACGCGGAAGGCGGCATGATTGAATATCGGCATGGCTGGTTCGATGAGGATGGCAGTGAGGAGAAAGATCGCGTATCCGGCAATGTGGGACTTCCATTAGGGGATGATGGGTTTGCCAACTTCAGTTTTGAATACAGTTCTGATGACCCGACGTCACGCAGTGATTTGCGCAGTGATGTTGCACGCATGAGAGCAGCCGGCAATACGCATATCGCGGAACCGGCACATGTGTGGGGGAGTCCGGAGGTTGATGATAATTTCAAGACGGTGCTCAATATGGGCATTGACCTCGATGCGGACCGCCGCATCTATGCCTTCGGGAATTACGCAAAGCGCGATGTTGAGACGGGATTTTTCTATCGCGAACCTGAGGATGAAGCAGGAATTTTTGCGACCTCCATCAATGACAAAACTGCCCCGTTGATTTTTGCAGCGGAGGGTGCGGACTGTTCCATGTATATGGAGGACGAGATGCCCGACTCAGGCCTCCCAACTCATCTCGAGGCATTGCGCGCTAATAACGAATGCTTCGCATATCACGAGTGGTTTCCGGGTGGATTCCAGCCTCGGTTTGGAGGTGAGGTGACGGATTACTCCATGGTTGGAGGGATGCGAGGAACTATGGCAAACGGTGTGGGCTACGACATCAGCATCAGCCATGGCGAGAATGAAGCGGATTACCAACTCAAAAATTCGGTCAACCCATCTTGGGGGCCGGATAGTCCGACGTCATTTGATGTCGGTTCCTACATACAGACGGAAACCAATATCAATGTCGATCTGACTTATGAAGTCGATGCTGGCCTGGCATCGTTACTCAGTATTGCGGGCGGCTTGGAATGGCGTGAAGAAGAATTTGAAATCAGGCAGGGGGATCGTGCGTCTTGGGACCGGGGGGCTTATCACGCCCAAACCAACAAAAACGGCTCTAATGGCTTTGGAGGGTTCGGCCCGACGGCTGCAGGCAAGTGGGACCGAGAAAACATTGCTTTGTACCTTGATCTGGAAGCCGACGTGACTCCGGACTGGACGCTGGGGGGGGCCGTGCGTTGGGAAGATTTTGACGATTTCGGCACGACGACTGAAGCCAAACTTACAACGCGCATCCAGGCGACTGACATGCTGGCGTTTCGCGCATCGGTCGGTTCGGGATTCAGAGCGCCGACCCCGGGACAGCAGAATGCTTACAACATCGCCACGATTTTTGATCCGGTGACGGTGGAGCCTGTCGAGACGGGAACCATTCCTTCAGATAGTGCGCTGGCTCGAGAGTTTGGCGGCAAGCCGCTGGAGCCGGAAGAGTCCGACAACTATACCCTTGGCGCAGTCTTCACGCAGGGGGATTTGAGCATTACCGTGGATTATTTCCGCATTGATGTCGATGATCGCATTTTCCTGTCTGGAGATATTGATTTGACAGCTATCGATGAGGATGGAAATATCGAGGGCTTTGAGCATGTCAGCCAGGTACGGGCTGATGAATTGCGGTCAAACTTTACTAAAATCAGGTATTTCGAGAATGACTTTGACACCGAAACTGACGGAGTCGATATTGTTCTGATCTACGATCACGCATGGAACTGGGGGGATACGAAATTCACGCTGTCCTACAATCGCACCGAGACGGATGTGACCCAATCAAGCAACCTGTCGCCAGGGCGCAAGAAGTGGATTGAGGAGGGCGTGCCGGAAACGCGTGCGGTGGCCATGATCAATCACGTCTTGGGCAACTGTGATTATATGCTTCGCTACAGTCACTATGGTGACTGGTATTCTGGTTACGACAGCCGTTACTATGGCAGCGAGGGACTGCTTGATGCCAGCATGAGCAAGCAATTTGGCGGTTTCCGTATTGCGGTGGGTGCCGACAATATCCTTGACAATAACCCGGACCGTTCTTCCGGTGCCTCAAGTCGCGGCAATCGCTATCCGCGTTTTGCTCCGGCAGGTATCAACGGGCGCTTTATTTATGGCCGCCTGATGTACGAATTCTGATACAGTTCGGTTGGACATCTCCTCTAGACAATCGCTCGTATTGCATTCTTGCTGCAAGGAT
Source organism: Gammaproteobacteria bacterium (assembly GCA_007571105.1). GTDB lineage: Bacteria > Pseudomonadota > Gammaproteobacteria > Poriferisulfidales > Poriferisulfidaceae > Poriferisulfidus. The sequence continues at coordinate 746 of RKRZ01000189.1, read as the reverse complement.
TTTTTGTACGGTTTCTAAATCGGCTAGAATGTGGATATACACGGCGCGAAAAAGAGCCGCGAATTACCGAGCCAACTCCTTGGTTGAATGTGGTGCGCATTGAATAAAAATATTGAAGTAGCCAAATGCATTGAAGTCAAGGATGCGTAGCATGCGGCAAGGAGGAATCCATAATGTCACGAGGGGTAAATAAAGTCATACTGGTAGGAACCTTGGGGGCAGACCCTGAATTACGTCAAACCAACAGCGGCTCGAGTGTTTGCAACATGCGCATCGCGACCAATGATGTGCGCCGCGACCCGACCACCCAGGAGCGAATTGAAACCACCGAATGGCACAACATCGTGCTGTTCAAGCGTTTGGCTGAAGTCGCTGAGCGGTATTTGAAAAAAGGCTCGCAAGTCTATATCGAAGGCCGCCTGAAGACGCGCAAATGGAATGATCGGGAAGGCAACACGCGCTACAGCACGGAAGTCATTGCCAACGAAATGCAGATGCTGGGTTCTCGCGGCGGTGGCGGAGGGCAGTATGCCTCCGGTGGTGGTGGCTCCAATTATCAGTCGGACTCAGCGCCGGGGAACACCTCGTCTGGCGCGGGCAATAGTGCACCGGGAAATGTTGCCGGCGCGGATGGCGGTGGGGAAGACTTCGACGATGACATCCCGTTCTAAGCGAACTGCCAGTCCGGCCTTCGGGCCGATGCAAAGAAATTAATGGCGGGCAAAGTCTATATCGAGACCTACGGG
>RKRZ01000147.1 GCA_007571105.1 Gammaproteobacteria bacterium | reverse complement strand
CTTCAATATGTTCTCCGGCGGCGCGTTAGAGCGTTTGAGCATTCTGGCTCTCGGCATCATGCCGTACATTTCCTCGGCCATCATCATGCAATTGATGACGGCGGTGATTCCGAGTCTGAAGGAATTGCGCAAGGAAGGCGAGCAAGGGCGTCGCCAGATTACGCAGTACACGCGCTACGGCACTCTGGGCCTGGCGACCCTGCAGGCGGGCGGTGTTGCGGTTGCGCTGCAAAGCCAGGGCATTTCGCTGTATACTGGCTACGGCTTCGCGTTCACCACCATTGTGACGCTGGTGACCGGCACCATGTTTTTGATGTGGCTGGGTGAGCAGATTACGGAGCGCGGCATTGGCAATGGCATCTCGCTGATCATTTTCACCAGCATTGTGGCCGGTTTGCCGACGGCGGTGGGCGGCACGCTGGAATTGGCCAGCACCGGGGAATTGTCGGCGGCGTTGGTGGTGTTCTTATTCGCGCTGGTGCTTGCGATTACCGCTTTCGTGGTGTTTATTGAGCGCGGGCAGCGACGCATCACGGTGAATTACGCGCGTCAGCAGCAAGGGCGACGGGTTGCCATGCAATCGACCCACTTGCCGTTCAAACTCAACATGGCCGGCGTGATTCCGCCGATTTTTGCTTCCAGCATCATTCTGTTCCCGGCGACCTTCGGCCAGTGGGCCGGATCCACCGAGGGCATGGGATGGTTGCGCGACATTTCTTCGACACTGGCTCCGGGACAGCCGCTGTATGTGCTGTTTTATGCGCTCGCGATTGCGTTTTTCTGCTTTTTCTATACCGCGTTGGTGTACGATTCCAACGACACGGCAGACAACCTGAAACGTTCCGGCGCTTTCATTCCCGGCATTCGCCCCGGAACGCAAACGGCGCGTTACATTGATACGGTGATGACGCGGCTGACCGCAATCGGCGCGCTGTACATCGTGTTCGTGTGCTTGCTGCCGGAGTTCCTGATTCTGGGCCTGAATGTGCCGTTTTATTTTGGCGGCACTTCACTGTTGATCATCGTTATTGTGGTGATGGATTTCATCGCACAATTGCAGACGCATCTGATGTCGCATCAGTATGAAGGTCTGCTGAAAAAAGCCGAGGCGCGCGGCATGCGCTCGCGCAGCCTTCTACGCTGAGGGGGAAGTACCATGAAAGTGAGAGCTTCCGTCAAGAAAATCTGTCGCGATTGCAAGGTTGTTCGCCGTCGCGGCAAGGTGCGCGTGATCTGCAAAGTGCCGCGCCACAAACAACGCCAGGGATGAGAATTACCTGGAATTGCTAAAATAATCAACTTTACATTCGCGACACGCAGAATCTACCAAAATGGCACGAATTTCCGGCGTCAACCTGCCTGACCATAAGCATACGGTCATCGCATTGCAGTCCATTTTCGGCATTGGCGCAACGCGTGCGGCCAAGATCTGCGCGGACTGCTCGGTGGACCCGGCGGCACGTCTCGGCAGTCTGAGCGAACCGGAACTCGGTGCTCTGCGCGAGGCTGTCTCCAGCCACACTATCGAGGGTGACTTGCGCCGCGAGACGGCGATGAGCATCAAGCGTCTGATGGACCTGGGGTGCTATCGCGGAATTCGTCACCGGCATCGACTGCCGTTGCGCGGACAGCGGACGCGAACCAATGCCCGGACGCGTAAAGGACCGCGGCGTCCGATTCGGAAGTAATCCCCATGGCTAGCCCTCAAAGCAAATCTCATAAAGGCACGCGTGCGCGCAAGAAGGTGCGCCGCACAGTGACGGACGGCGTGGCGCATATTCGCGCGACTTTCAATAACACCTTGGTGACCATCACCGACTTGCAGGGCAACACGTTGTGCTGGGCGACATCTGGAGGCTCCGGCTTCAAGGGATCGCGCAAGAGCACCCCGTTCGCTGCGCAGGTGGCGGCTGCGAAAGTAGGCAAGGAAGCGCTGGAGTTTGGCTTGCGAAATCTGGAAATTCGGGTTTGGGGGCCAGGTCCGGGGCGGGAGTCCGCCATGCGGGCGTTGAATGCAACAGGCTTTCGGATCACCAACATTCGGGACATCACCCCGATTCCGCACAACGGTTGTCGCCCCCCGAAGCGGCGGCGCGTTTGAGGAGGTTCTGATGGCACGTTACCGCGGACCCCGTTGTAAGTTGATGCGTCGCGAAGGCGCCAATCTGGAGCTGAAATCGCCGACGCGCGAACTAAACAAGAAGTGCAAGTTCGAGGTGCTGCCGGGCAGCAAGGGCGGACGCGGAGGCCGCCGGGGTCGACCGACCGATTATGGCGTCCAGTTGCGCGAAAAGCAGAAACTGCGCCGGATCTACGGAATTATGGAACGGCAGTTTCGCAATTACTACAGAAAGGCCGCGCGCAGCAAGGGCTCGACGGGCGAAAATCTGCTGCAGTTGTTGGAGCGGCGGTTGGACAATGTGGTCTACCGGATGGGGTTCGGGGTCACCCGTGCCGAATGCCGGCAGATTGTCTCGCACAAAGGCGTCCTGCTCAATGGCAAGGTGGCGAACATCCCCTCTATTTCAGTCAATCCAGGGGATGTGATTTCTGTGCGGGAAGGGGCGCGTGAGCAAGTTCGCATCAAGGACGCCATCGCCATCGCCAAGCAACAGGGTTTGCCGGAATGGCTGAGCGTGGATTTTGATCAGTTTGAAGGGAAGATCAAGCAATTGCCGGTCCGTGAGGACATTTATAAGGATCTCAACGAGTCGCTGGTCGTTGAGTACTATTCCAAGTAATCCTGAGGAGAGGAGCCATGGTGAACCGAGAGTTAATGATTCCCCGCGTGGTGGAAGCCAAGTACACAGAAGGTCGCGAAGCGCGCGTCGTATTAGAGCCGATGGAGCGCGGTTTTGGGCATACTTTGGGCAACGCTTTGCGTCGCGTATTGCTGTCTTCGATTCCGGGTTCGGCCGTGACGGAAGTGGAAATTCGAGGCGTGGAGCACGAATACGACACACTGGATGGAGTTCGCGAGGATGTCGTTGATATTCTGCTCAACCTAAAGGGCTTGTCCATTCGCATGTTCGAGCGCGCGCATGCCAAAGTGACTTTAAAGAAAAAAGGTCCGGGCAAAGTGACGGCGGGCGATATTGAACTGTCGCACGACATTGAAATCGTGAACCCGGAATATGTTATTGCAACGCTGTCGAAAGATGCGGAACTGGATATGACGCTGACGATTGAGCAGGGACGCGGCTACGTGCCGGTTCCGGCGCGACGTATGGACGACCGCGCCCATCAGATTGGCATGCTGTTGCTTGATGCAAGTTTCAGCCCGATCCGCAAAGTGGCCTACTACGTGGAGAACACTCGGGTGGAACAGCGCACCGACCTGGATAAGCTGGTTCTTGAATTAGAGACTAACGGCACGGTGGAGCCGGAAGACGTTGTGCGTGAAGCCGCCACCATTTTGAGCGAGCAATTGTCCGTATTGGTTGGATTGGAGCAGGGCGAGGTGCTGCACACCACGCCGGCACACCCGATGGAAGTGGCGCCGGTGTTCAAGCTGCCGATTGATGAATTGGACTTGGGCGTGCGCTCGGCGAACAGCCTCAAGCAGGAGAACATTTTCTTTATCGGAGACCTGGTCGGCATGACGGAAGATCAACTGTTGCGCCAGACGCCGAACATCGGCATCAAGACGGTGTCCGAAATCAAGCAGGCATTGGCCCAGCGTGAATTGACCCTGGGCATGACCCTGGAGAATTGGCCGCCGGCGGATTTGGTACGCCCGCGTTCCGGGCCGCCTTTGTTCTGAAGAGGGCATCATGCGACACAGAAAAACGGGTCGTCGGCTGAACCGAAATTCTTCCCATCGCCGTGCGATGTTTCGGAATATGGCCGTTTCTCTGCTGGAGCATGAGGCGATTCGCACGACTTTGCCCAAAGCGAAAGAATTGCGTCGCTTTGTCGAGCCCTTGATCACCTTGGCGAAGGAAGACTCGCTGGCGCACCGCCGTCAGGCTTTCGACCGTCTGCGCGATCGTAAAATCGTGACCAAACTGTTCGCAGAACTGGGGCCGAAATACCGCGAGCGTCCCGGTGGATATACACGAGTACTAAAGAATGGCTATCGTCCGGGCGACAATGCTCCGATGGCTTATATGGAATTGGTCGGTCGCGAACCGGAGGCAGCCATGACTCCGGCGGACCCGGAACCGGAAAACAGCGTCAGCTGAATATCGCAGCGTTTTATGCGTTATACCCAGGCCATTCTGGGGCCTGCTGATCGCGTTTGAGTTTTTGGCGCTGCTGACAAACAGACTCGAAAATTTCTTCAAGCTCTTGTTTTCCGCTTCGCATGCCGGGAAGGCTTGAGGTTGCTTCGGACAGAAAAACATCTCGAAGTGAAGGCGTGGACCAATAGGCGCGGTCCCACCAGTCCAGAATCCGATCCTGTGCTTCCTCCATGGCGGTGTCGCTCGGCAAAAGGTCGCGTTTCTTATTCTGATTGATGTTGCGGTCTGCGGGCATCAGGTTCCATAGATCGCCGCACGACCATACCGACCACGGCAGGCAATGGTCAATATCCAGACTGTTCTCGCGTAGATGCTTGCCGCTCCAGACGCAATGCAGAGAATTTTGCTCTAAGAGTTTTCGCGCTTGCTCGCGAGTCTGCTGTACATCCCGTTCCGGATCGGCCCATTGCATGGCCTGTTTGATTTGAGCATCAAGATCATCAGTTTGCGCATAACCCGAAATCATTTTGCTCCATTCCGCCACAATGACCGGCTCGATCCAAAGCGCATGCGCACGCAAGGCTTGCCACAAATGTTCCGGGATGCGCATCTCACCGAAACTGAACAGATAAGCCTTGTCGATCTGAATCGTTTGGCCTGGATTGGGGCATCGATGAGCAGGGGGGAAGTAGTGCAGAATTTGTTGACCGCTTGGATAGGCCATATGGCGGATCGGCATTTTCCTGATGTTTTCGGAGGCATTTTTGATTGCACAATGCACTGTCTCGGCATGCGCACCTGAGAATGGCATCCCGACGCGCAAGTCCAAAGAGGATAGACTTGAGAGATCCGTCTTCTTCACAAAGCTTGGCGGCTTGCCTGTAGGGAGCTGAGGCAATTTGTTGTCCAGCAACGGCTTGTATAGGCGAACCCATGTTAGGGCGACCAGTCCCATGGGCACACTGACGGTGTTGTCGAGGTTGTAATAGGCCATTCCGGCTGCACCATCAGCGATTCGACACAAAGTTCGCAGAAGTGCCAGTTTGTGGGTCCCGCTTTTGCTTTGATTCAGAATGATGTGACGAATCAAGGGAAGGGCGCCAGTCCCATCATCGGGGAAACGGATGGCCAATTGAATCCAGTGGATGTCCCCACGTCCCATAGCATCCTCGCGCTCTTCCTTTTTGGCGATGAGCGCGCCAAAATCGCGCGCCAGTTCTTCAAGTTCTGAAACAGAGGTTTCATGGATGCCGCGTTCCGGGTCCACGGGACCTTGTCGGAGTGTGAGTGCGAGAGTGCCTTCGGGTTTGAGTAGGTCCAGAAGTTTGCGAAATGCGCGTCGGCGTTGATTTGGCGGCACATGCATCCATACGGCACTTAATAAAATCAGGTCAAAAGGGCCATGCTGGGTGACTTTCTTCAGGTCAGGCAAGCGAGTATTCAGCCATCGAATGTCGGATTCAGGATGTCGCTGCTTTGCTATTTGGCGTATGGCATTGGATGGCTCAATGGCGACGATGTCATGCCCTTGTTTCGTAAGCCAGGCAGCATCTCTGCCGCTGCCGGCTCCCACATCAAGTATTTGCCCCGGTGAATCTGGCAGAAGTTCTTGCAGCCAATCGTGAAGATCCGAAGGGTCAATTCCTTCGTAGAACTCCGTCACTTCTTGGGCGTGTTGTTGGTACCAGCGGTACCACGCAGGAGAAGGGCTCATAAGAGAATTCGGTTTACCGAAATGAAATCATTTATTCTCACCACATTTTGTTGATATGTGCACATTTCGCAAGCCCCCTTTTTCTGATGCCTCAAGGCCGAAATTTGCAACGGCAAAATGCCGACTTATGCTACAATTTACACCTTTATATCCACACCGGGGAGGGGTACCCAAGCGGTCAACGGGGGCAGACTGTAAATCTGCTGGCTCAGCCTTCGTAGGTTCGAATCCTACCCCCTCCACCATGGGGGCGCCTAAGAGGTTGATTTAGCAGATTTTTTGGCGCAGACTTGCGGGCGTAGTTCAATGGTAGAACTTCAGCCTTCCAAGCTGATAATGGCGGTTCGATCCCGCTCGCCCGCTCCACCTCGAGTGGCTCGAAGATTGCGCCCATATAGCTCAGTCGGTAGAGCACTTCCTTGGTAAGGAAGAGGTCACCGGTTCAAATCCGGTTATGGGCTCCAGATTGGGCACGAAACAACCCAGGAGAAAATTATGGCGAAGGAAAAATTTGAACGCACCAAGCCGCACATCAATGTGGGCACGATTGGCCACGTGGATCACGGCAAGACGACGCTGACGGCGGCGCTGACG
>RKRZ01000033.1 GCA_007571105.1 Gammaproteobacteria bacterium | reverse complement strand
ATATCAGTTTCTGGGCGGGATTTATCTGCAGCAAGCCGATTGGCCGGTGCTGCAACAATTGCTCGAGGAAGCCATTTTGCATTACCCAAAGTACGCCCAATTCTGGAAACAGTTGGCGCAAGTTCACATGGAGCGCAACCGCGACGATCGCGCCTTGACCATCATGCGCCTGGCTTATGCCCAAGGCTTATTGCAGCGCAGCGAAGAATTGGTGCTTCTTGCGCAATTGATGCGCATGCAAGAAATTCCCTGGATGGCAGCGCGCGTACTGGAAGACGGGCTGAAGCACAGGCAGATCAAGGAAAACGTGCGGCACTGGAAATTGTTGGGCAACTCCTGGATTGCCGCTCGCGAATACGAACGTGCCTATTCGCCGCTGACAAAAGCGGCTCAGCTGGAGGACAAACCCCGCAACTGGCTCAGGCTCAGTCGCTTGTATGCACAAAATGCTCGCTGGAAAAACTGCGTGGAAAGCGCTCAGTCAGGCCTGCGCGACAGTCCCAAAGACCCCGGCCCTTATCATCTGCTGGAAGGCATCTGTTCTTACGAACAAGGCGACACCCAAACTGCGCTAAAATCGTTGGCAGCCGCAAAGAAAAGCAAGAAATCTGCCTCCGAAGCAACCAGTTGGATTCAATTCATCGAGCAACTATGAACCTGGATACTAATCTGGACCCGATTGAAGTTGCGCATTTCGACCGGATGGACTGGTGGGACCCTAAAGGGCCGATGCGCACGCTCCACGCCATCAATCCCCTGCGACTGCACTACATCATGGAGGCGCAGCCGCTGCATGGAGCTGCCGTACTGGATGTCGGTTGCGGCGGCGGAATTCTGAGCGAAGCAATGGCCGAACAGGGTGCGCACGTCACGGGTGTGGACCTGTCGGGCAACGCCCTTCGACAAGCTCGCACACATCTTCCGGAAGAATTGTCGGTCACCTATCTGCAGCAGGACACCCATGCCTTCGCTCGAGAACATCCGGGAGCCTTCGACCTGGTGGTATGCATGGAGTTGCTGGAGCATGTCCCGGATGCTGAAGCGCTGCTGGAGGATTGTGTACACGCCCTGAAACCAGGCGGCTCCCTCGTGGTGTCCACCATCAACCGGACGCCATTGGCCTTTCTGCTGTTGATCCTTGGTGCCGAACATCTGCTGGAATTGCTTCCGATTGGCACACATCGCTACGATCGATTTATCCGCCCTTCGGAGCTGGCGCGAGCGGCGCGCAAACTTGGGCTGGCGATAGAACACATCCAAGGCACGGGTTACAACCCGATCGTTCATCGCGCGGCCTATACCCCTGCAACCCATGCAAATTACATGATGCGCCTGCGCCGGATCTGATATTTCCATCTTATCTATCTGATTCTTCTCATTATTTTCCCGTAATGTCCTCGTCTTTCCACGACATTCGCGGCGTGCTCCTCGATATGGACGGTACGCTGGCAGATACGGCTCTTGATCTGGTGCCGCTCCTCAACGGCCTGTTGCGAGAAGACAATATGCCGGAATTAGACTACAACTGGGCCCGCAACCATGTGTCCCAGGGAGCCCGAGCCTTACTGCGACTGGGCTTCGGAGATTTAAGTGAAACGCAAGAGGATGCGCTGCTGGAACGCATTCTCACCCTATACTCGCAAACTCCCTGCCGACACACCGTACTATTCGACGGCATGGCAGAACTGATCGAATCACTCGCAGACCGCAACTTCCCTTGGGGCATCGTCAGTAACAAGGTTGAATCTCTTGTCGTGGCGGTGGCTGACGCCTTGCCCTTGCCGACAGCCCCGGCCTGCATCATTGGAGGAGATACCCTCTCCAAACGCAAGCCGCATCCGGAACCTTTAATGGAAGCGGCCCGCCGCATTGGCGTCGAAGCTTCTTCATGCCTGTACCTGGGAGACGACCCACGCGATATGCAGGCAGCACGTGACGCAGGAATGATGGGCGTGATCGCCGCATTCGGCTATATTGAGCCCGGCACAGATTTGGAATCTTGGGGCGGTGATGCCATCATTCAGACCCCGCAAGAACTGATTGGCCTGCTGGATTAGAACGTGATGAATGCCTGGATGTGGATCGTAATGTTTGTATTGGGCCTGGCGATTGGCGTCATCGTCGGTCTCTGGATATCACAACGCCGCGATCAAGCGCATTTGGATCAGTTCAACCAGAGTTTGCGGGAAAGTTTCGCGGCACTGTCTGCGGAAGCCTTGAAGAACAACGCTGGCGAACAGCGCGAGGAATTGGAGCGCACCCTCAAACCGGTGCAGGAAACCCTTCAGCGAACTCAGGAACAAATGAGGGAAATTGAGCGCGAGCGTCATACCGCCTATGGCAAGTTGACGCAACAAATGAAAGATGCCGTCGCCGCACAAGAAGCGCTCCGCAAAGAGACTCAGAATCTGTCTCAAGCCCTGTCTCGCCCTGAGGTCCGCGGTTCCTACGGCGAGATCACACTGCGCCGGGTCATTGAACTGGCCGGGATGACCCGACACGTGGACTTTTTTGAACAGGAACAACAAAGTGGTTTGCGCCCTGACGTGATCGTGCGCCTGCCTGAAAATCGAGTTTTACCGATTGACGCCAAAGCTCCCTTACAGCTGTACCAGGATGCCTACCGACAAACCGATGCAGAAGCGCAAAAAGTTCTCATGCAAAGATTCGCTGAAGCAGTACGCAACATGGTCAAAAACTTGTCTGACAAAGATTACGCAGGAAGCTTCACACAGGAAAATGCACTGGATTTCGTAGTGATGTTTATGCCTGGCGATCAGTTTCTGAATGCCGCTCTGGAATACGATGCAGACCTGATGGATTTCGCGCTACAGAAACGAGTATTGCTGACAACGCCAAGCAGCCTGATGGCGATTCTGCGTGCAGTTGCTTACGGCTGGAATCAGAAAAAACTTGCGGAAGGCGCCGAACAAATTCGCGCACTGGGCCAAGAGTTGTACGAACGCACGGCCGTCTTTGCCGGCTATATGACGAAACTGCGCAGCTCATTGAGCAGCAGCGTCGACCACTACAACAGGATGATCGGTGCATGGGAGCGTCGAATCTTGCCAACCAGTCGCCGATTCCGGGAGTTGGGCATTGACTCAAACAAGGAAGTTGCGGAAGCCGAAGAGATTGATCAAACCCTGCGCTCCTTGTCCCAACCGGAAAGCGATCCGGATGATTCAAGCTGAATTCGCCAACCCCACGGCGTTCATTGTCAGTCCCGAAGCACTCAAGGAGCGCGTCGTCCTGATCACCGGCGCAAGTTCTGGAATTGGCAGCGAAGTGGCCTGTGCTTGTGCGCAAGCCGGAGCTACCGTAATCCTCCTCGCAAGAGACATTCCCAGACTCGAATCCGTCTATGACCGAATTGTCGAAGATGGAGGCCCAGAGCCCGCAATCTATCCGATGGACCTGGGAGGAGCCATAGTTGAGAATTTCACCGAGATGACAGAGCGAATTGAGTCGGATTTCGGACGTCTCGATGCCCTGCTGAACAATGCTGGTTTGGTCGGCGGCCTACGCCCCCTGCGACTTTCTGAAGCAAATGACTTCACACGTCTGGTACGCGTCAATTTGCTGGCCCCCTGGTTGCTGACGCAAGCCTGTCTGCCGCTTCTCGACAAAGCTCCCGATCCTTCGATTGTGTTCACGCTCGATCAATATGCCCAGCGCGCTTACTGGGGAGCGTATGGTGTCGCCAAAGCCGGTTTGGATGGGCTTGTGGCTATTCTGGCGGAAGAATTAGAGGGCGATCACACCATCCGCGTCAACGGCATTGACCCGGGGCCTGTTGAGACCCGGATGCGGCGGCAGAATTATCCAGGCGAAGCCGGAGGCGTTCAGGTGAGCCCTGTCGAGATCGCATCACCTTTCGTGTATTTTCTGGGCGCGGACAGCCAAAGGGCGACCGGCCGTATTGTCTGCCTCAGGCAACTGGAGGCATAGTCCCCCGATCTTTGGCGTACGCGCAGTCCAATCGCAAAAGACACGCACCGCAGTTGGGTTCTCGTGCCGTGCAGATATGCTTGGCATGCAGAACAATTCGAGCGTGGTACTCGTTGTATAGCGCAGGATCACTCGGCAGTTCCCGTTCAAACTTCTCTCTCAACTCCTCATAGCCAATATCTGCTGGAACTTCACCGATTCGAGACAGCAAGCGCCGCGTGTAGGCATCCACCACGAAGATCGGACGCCCCAACGCATACAAAAGAATGTCATCCGCCGTCTCTGGCCCCACCCCGTGCACAGCCAACAGTTGCTTTCGCAATTCGTCTGTGGGAACTCGTTTCAAGCGGCGGACCGGCCCGTGTTGTTGATACCACTCGCACAAGGCGCGCAAACGCTTTTGCTTGACGTTGTAGTAGCCTGAGGGCCGAATCAATTCAGCCAGCTCTGCTGGAGACAACGCCAGAATTGCATCGGCGGAAAGTGCCTCGGCTTCTCGCAATCGAGCGATTGATTTCTCGACATTGACCCACGCGGTGTTCTGAGTCAGTATCGCACCGACCAGAATTTCAAACGCGCTTCGTGCTGGCCACCAACCAAAACGCCCGTCACGTAAAGGACGGGCGCTTTGTTGTCGAAGTCGATTCAGCAGGGTCTGCAGACGCAAGCCGAATACCTGATTAATTCAAGGATTGAACAATCTCTTCCGTCATCTTCTTGGCATCGCCAAACAACATCATGGTCTTGTCGCGGAAGAACAACTCATTGTCGACGCCGGCATAACCGGAACCCATGGAACGCTTGACGAACAAAGTCGTGCTGGCTTTCTCAACATCCAGAATCGGCATTCCGTAAATGGGAGAGCTCGGGTCCGTTTTCGCCAATGGATTGGTCACATCGTTCGCGCCAATGACATACGCAACATCAGCAGTTGAAAATTCGTGGTTAATCTCCTCGAGTTCAAACACTTCCTCGTAGGGTACGGAAGCTTCAGCCAACAACACGTTCATGTGTCCCGGCATCCGACCGGCCACCGGGTGGATGGCGTATTTGACTTCCACTCCTTGTGATTTCAGCAAGTCCGCCATTTCGCGCAAAGCGTGCTGCGCTTGCGCCACGGCCATGCCATAGCCTGGGACCACAATCACTTTACTGGCGTTACTCATAATGAAGGCCGCATCATCGGCACTGCCCTGCTTGACTGAACGCGCAGGACCACCGCCTGCATCGGCAGCGGCCACAGTATCGCCACCAAAACCGCCCAAAAGGACATTGAAGATGGAACGATTCATGCCCTTGCACATGATGTAACTCAGGATTGCACCAGCCGATCCGACCAATGCGCCCGTAATAATCAAAGCCGTGTTGCTCAGAGTGAACCCGATACCGCACGCAGCCCAACCCGAATATGAGTTCAGCATTGACACCACGACCGGCATATCCGCCCCACCAATCGGAATGATGATAAGGAAACCGATTAGGAAAGACAGAGCCACCAAAGCCCAGAAAACTGTCGGATCCTGAGTCTGTACCAGCATCGCAATCAGCGCGACGATAACAATCCCGATCACAGCATTGAGCGGATGCTGCAGAGGAAATACCACCGGATTGCCGCTCACCAACCCCTGCAACTTGGCAAAGGCGATGACGGACCCTGAAAATGTGATCGCACCAATGGCGGCGCCCAAACTCATCTCGATCAGGGAAGCGGCGCCAATATTGCCAACCGTGCCTAACCCATAGGCTGCTGGATTAAAGAAAGCCGCAATCGCAACCAGAACCGCAGCCATACCGACCAGCGAGTGGAACGCTGCCACCAACTGCGGCAGAGCCGTCATGTTAATTCGCAAAGCAACCACTGTGCCAATCGTGCCGCCGAACACAATGCCGCCAATGATCATTTCATAATTGATGACCTCGGGGTCCAATAACGTGGTCACTACGGCAATAATCATGCCGAGGATGCCCATCACATTCCCTTGCCGCGCTGAAGTCGGCGACGACAAGCCGCGCAACGCCATAATGAAAAATACGGCGGCGACGAGATAGGCGAAACCAGTCCAGTCAGTACTCATAACATCAACCCCGGCAAGTTACTGCTTCTTTTTGAACATGGCCAGCATTCGCTGGGTCACCAGGAAGCCACCAAAAATATTGACGGAAGCCAAGGTGACAGCCAGGAAACCCATCAGGCCCGACAAATCAAACATGCCCAGGAATTCCGGCATCTCAATTGTCGGTCCTGCAGCCAGCAGACCGCCGACAATGATCACGGAAGAAATCGCGTTCGTGACGGCCAACAGAGGCGAATGCAGTGCGGGAGTGACGCTCCACACCACGTAGAAACCGACGAAACACGCCAGCACAAACACGGTGAACAGATTGAGAAACGAGGTTTCCATCATGACATCAACTCCTTGATTCGTTCGTTGACCACCGCCCCATCGCGCGTCAGCACCGTCTCGGCGACCGTCTCATCTTCCCAATCCAGATTGAGAGTGCCGCTTTCCGCGTCGATGTGCGGGCTCAGAAAGTTCAGAATGTTTTTGGCAAA
>RKRZ01000064.1 GCA_007571105.1 Gammaproteobacteria bacterium | reverse complement strand
CCATATTACCACCAAGTACTCTTTCCGCCTCCCCAAAAGAGACTCCAGCAAATGCGATGATTTAACGGGAGTGGCTCAATAATTTCCGAAGAAACTGTTACCGTGACTTAATCGCCATCGCTCAACCGGAGTTTGTCACGAAGTTTAACCGTACTGATTAATTCCGCATGATGTAGAGGGCGCCGATTTTCACGATTGACAATACAAGGCAGCTCATTGATTTCCGCCATCCAGAAATTGCCTTCCCCAGAGGCCGAAAATGCCACATGCTCTGGCGAGAAGCGAACCGGCCTGTCAAAGACTACATTTAAAGTTCCTGGCACATTGTCACCTTCCAAAAATTTTGCAAAGAGTCTGGCATGCTCACTGCTCAGTTTGTCTTTGGAGGCTCGCCCATATCCACTTATTACTTGAGCACAAATGGTCTCTGACACGACAGATGACACCGGCACAGTCATTGCCTAAGCGCTTAGAGAATCTGTAGCCCTTAATTCACCAAAAAAAGCGCCGCAGAGATGCGGCGCTTTCATTTCGTTTTGAGCTCGATTAGAAGCCCTGGAACGGGTGGTCCGTGCTGTCCTTGGCATTCAGAACATCATCTACAGAAGGCGTTCCACTGACGGCATTGGCAATAGCCATCTTGGTCGCTTTGTAATTGTTCTCATAGATTGCCGCATCGCTAGCAGCTTCCCAGTGAATGAACACACCGACACATACGTATAGATTGGCGCACTCGTCTTTGGGAATCACACCGGCTTCAACGGAATCCGCAACTGCCATAGCCACGGCTTTCTGTGCAGGACCGAACATTTGGACTGCCTGTTTGGCGCCCTTGATGGTGACTTTGTTGTACATCATGGTGTCCGGCTTACACGGCAAGTTCGGAGCGACCACTGCTAACAGGGTCGTGAATCCATCCTTGTTGTTCACCAGTCCGGTGCAGAATGCTGTTTCAGCAGCAGAACCACGCGGGCCGATGATCAGGTCAATGTGAGCGATTTCAGCCATCGTCCCCGACGGATCATTGTCGTTGACCAGGGCCTCGCCCACTATAACTTTATCGATTGCCATTATTGATAACTCCAGTTTTTTGTTTGCAAACAACGGGGCATCAATTTTCCCGATGGCCCCAATTCGGTTGGGAATCATCTCCCATTGACAGCGCATCCTTATCGCTGTCGTCACTCCATCCATCCAAGCGCGCGGCCAACACCCCGGCTAGGGTCAAGTCAGCCGTGCTCCCTGGACTAATCTTGGCACTTTTCCATGAAGTGTCCAGTTTCAGGAGCCGTTCTCGATAATTCTGCGGCGCATCCGCATCGCAAAATTCATCGGACAACGCTTTTATTTTATCACTAACCTCGCGTGCCGTTGCCAGCCCGTGAACCCGAGCAATATGGGAATCCGGAATTTGTCCCAGAATTTTCAGAAACGCACCCGTCATGGCCCAGTGTGCATCCCCCCAGCGCCGCGCCAATTTTTCCCAAATCGGACGCACTTCGGTCAAGACCGTAGCGAATCCATTCTGATATTGAGCAGCAATTGAATCCCGTTCGGCCGCTAACGCCATTGCCTCTTGCAAACTTGTCGTTGGCGACTCTGCAACGTCCGCTTCTTCTGCCTGCCCCAATCCCGCTGGCTGCATCAGCCGAATTGCCATGTACACATCGCGCGCATCCTTCTGCGTCGCCGCATCCAACTCCGCTTCCACTCGCTGCGCAAAAGGCTCCGGCGCCTTGCGATAGTAAGCGCCGAATAACGGGGCACTTAGCAAAAGAATCCCCAGATTGGTATTGCAGCCGACCACATCATGTGTCGCACGCGCTGCTTTCAGCACACGCTTTCCCAGATTCCAGTTGGGACAGCTGATCAACTCTGCTGCCGCACTCGCGCTTTGCCGGTAATCCCGGCAAGTTTTGCCATGCCCCTCTGCATGCAGACCGACATTGCCCGGCTTGAGTGCCTGCAAATCCAGCAGGCACGCATACAAAAATTGACGCGATGCAAATCGCCAGGCGGGGTCGTAGTATGCGCGCAGATACCGGAACATCACCCTTCTCTCAAAGACGAACAGTGCGCCAAAAACCCATCTACCAACTGGGAAGCTATATGGACATCATTCACTTCCTGTAGTCCGCGCCATGCGGGTATGCTGTTGACTTCCGTCACCCACAATCGCCCTTCCCTATCCCGCATCAGGTCAACTCCAGCGTATTGCATCCCAACCGCCGCCACGGCGCGCACAGCCAGGTTCTCCAACTCCGGCTCCAGATCTGCCCGATAACCCTGCCCGCCATTGGCGATATTGCTGATCCAGCCCTCACCTTCCCGGCGCATCACTGCAACCGCCTCGCCACCAACAACAAGAACTCGCCAATCCTGGCCGAATTCGTCAGCCGATTCAATGAATTCCTGAATGTAATAAATTCCGTGGCACAAATCATAGTCCGGATGCGGCTGCTCCCGAGACAGGCGCATCAATCCTTTTCCTTGAGACCCAAACATCGGCTTGATCACTACGTAACGATGTAGATCAAACCACTCGGCCAATATGCCGCGCAACTGCGTCAGATTACGGACTGCCACTGTACGAGGAGTCGGAATGCCATGATGCGCGAACAGAAAACTCGCCCGTGCCTTGTCCACACTGCGCTCGATAGCACTGGCATCATTGTAGACCCCGACACCCAAAGCTTCCAGCGCATGAAGGATGTCCAAATAAAAGACCACTTCTTCCAAACTGCCACCCGGCACCCCGCGCACAAACAGGCCTTCAGGCAAATCATCCCCAAAGTCTGGAAGAACCGCAGACGCCGCACTAGGGCCTGCCTGAAGAAGACAATCCTGAAGACTGACAAAGTGGGCCTGGTGCCCGCGTTTGATCAGTGCTTGCTGCACTTGTTTGCCATGCCACCCCGCTTGGTCGGTAGCAATGGCATAGGATCCTGACAAGATCATCCGAGAAAGGATCTCGTCATCAAATCATAGTCAATATAACCAGAGGCGAAAGAGCGTCCTGTCGCAAGGTTGTTGATCAACACCCGTGCAGGACTAAATAACATTGGGTCCACTTGAAAGAAATCGTAATCGTAGCTTTTGAAAATCTCTGCAAACGGCCGTCCATAGTCTCGTGATGTGCTGCTTGGCAACTGCTTGGCCAATTGTTCTGCATCATCGTCAGCACATTCGACAAACAATTTGATTTGTCCGCCAAACAAAATGGCGTCATTGGTTCTTCCCATCATGCCGACCGCATCAGAACTGTTAGTCGGAGGTATGGGGGCACTGCCAATTCCGTCCAGCACCCTGTTCAGGTCAAAACCCAATTCGTGCGCCTTGTGCAGAGCAACTTCCAAAACTCGCCCCACTATCTGAACGGTCCCTGCAAGACTGGTCGTCGGCGTCAAAATCAGGGTCAGGTTATGCGGGTCTACGCGGCAATCGGTGTAAATTTTTTTGCGAATCGCAGGCGGAGGGATTTGATCAACTTCCATAATCAAGGTGCTCATGGCATAGTCATCCGCATAATCGATGGCCTGAAACAAATCTTCTTTCCGCGCCATTGCCCGAGCCGGGCCTGAACCCAAAGCCTGAAATCCGCTCTCATCGTCAACCAGATTCCATCCTGCATACTGGCTTGCCAGGCATGCCAGCACCGGATGTTGCGTGTGCACATGAATGGTGAGCGGCCACGAGTTGTTTGTATGCTCGAAATAGGTCAAGGTCGCCTGACCCAAGCCTCCCATGCAAATTTCCGCAATCTGGCGTCCGGCTTCAATGCCCCCAACTGCATCGATGCCTCCGTCAATAATGCACACCTCGTCTTCAGTCCACCGCACCCCTATGCGCAAGTTCTCTGCCTGCGTCACCAGTTTTCGAACCAATGGATCGACTAAGCGATTGATGCTAACGTCAGATCTCATGAAAGGGCCTCCTATTCAAGGCGTCAATTGTACGCCACAGCCTTGAGCTTGAAGCTCTTGCAAAACGGCATGGGTTTGTTGATGCAGCCCGGATTCGGCAAGACTCTCACTCGGATAGTCGCCATGCACCGTGCAAATGGGCTCTCCTTGCCCTACAGCCTCTCCAGGATGCGGCAAATCCGTGCATTCAGCAGGCCAGTTCATGGTTTCTGGAATGTGTAATGCGTCCGGTGCGTAGACAATTCGCATGCCCCGCATTCGATTTTCCTCCGGCTCTTTCAGATCCACCCCTTCCAAAGATCCGCTTTCACAAATCTGTAGCTGCATTTGTAAAAGCCCATCGGGAACTCGCTCCTGATGCAACCCAAAAGTTGCAGTCAATCTTGGATTTATATCAATGATATATACGGAATTCTTTCTATCTACAATGAAATCAAATCCGCAAATGCCAAGAAGTTTGAGGTCCGTTGACAGCAATTTCGCCGACCATTCTACTTGTTGCCAGACGGATTCTTCCAGGCGCACCGGCGCCAATGCTCCGATCCAGATATACGGTTGGGTTCGGACATCTGATTTCAACAGTCGGTTGACCCCGATCATCCGAATATTCTCGGAAGCCGCAAAAAACAATAGCGAGTACGTATCTCCATCAATTTGACGTTGCCAATAGCCTTCAGAACCCACTCTGGTGGAGTCTTCCCCACTGCGAACATGCGCTCCCCCGCTACACCCTGAGGCCTTGTAAAGCCAACCCGCATCGGAATCAGGTCGCTGTTCCTGTGTGTCAGGACTGCAAATTCCTAGCCGCTTCAGATAGCGATGCAACCGCAAGGGATCCGCACATAAGCTCAGCGTATGCGGCGAGTTGCCTAGCACATCAACGTGCCGGCTCAGTGATTTCAATAGATGCGGCTGCTGCTCAAAACCGGAGCCGTAAATCAAAATGTCTCCCGGTTGAGACCGCACAGCGACTTCTTCGACGATTGCTTCCGTGAACTGTCCTTCTTGCAAATCAACGCGCACCACCTCATCGGCCTGCAAATCTGAGTCGGCATAACCGTCCATAACGACCATGCGGCACCCCGGCGGCACTTCCTGGCATGCGTACGCCCGCGCCGAAGCGGACAAAAGAAACAGCGTACGCTCTATTCCGCTGTGCATTGGCGCGCAATCTCGAAAGCGTGTTCGAAATGGTAGTACACCGGCTCTTCCGTCTCCCACATTTGCTGCAGCAAACGTTGCTGCGTCTGATATTTAATGTTGCCAATCGCCAAAGCTCCGATGCCACGCGCACCAGAAGTCGAGCCGTCAATCACTTCCGCATCATCCATCACTCCTAACCCATGAATGCCAGAAGGCGGCACGGCATTGACATCGGCTGCAGCTTTCAGGCGAGGCGCATGTGCAATTTGCTCCTGCGACATCAACTGAATTCCTGCGGCAGCTGAAGCGAAGATGACATCCGTCTCATCCAACAGTGCGTCCAGATCATCATTGGCGGCCCCATCGACTGGTGTGCTGGCCTCATATTTGTCATTGCACAAAGCGGCAGCGGCATCGCATTTCTCTTTCTGGCGCCCCAGAATCGTCACCCGCGCCCCTGCGCCGGAAGCAATGACTGCGGCAGCAGAACCCACCGGGCCCGTGCCGCCCAAGGCAAGAATGCGTTGTCCATCCAGTTCTGTGTCGTGATGTTCGCGCAAAGCCTGCTCGACTTTCGCCACCATGGCTGCGGCTGTTGTGAATGCACCGCTGGGATCAGCAAATGCCGAGATTACAAAAGGCGGCACCATGGAATTCTTGCAAATGTCCAGCATCTCCATTGCCTGATGCATATCACGCCCACCAATGAAAATACCCGTGCGCTTGACTCCCGTAGGTCCGCGCGAAAAAATCGCGTCTTCTACCAGGCCCTTTACCTCATCGGTATCGACCTGGATATACGGAATGCAGGCATCCCAGCCCGCATCATACGCCATATTCGCATCAAAGGGACTCAGGTTCTTCGCCGAAGTCAACATGTGCAATAGGTATCTTCTATCCATTGAAATGTTCCTGTGGTTGAATTGAGATGTCAGGAAGCCTGACGCTGCGATGAGTCTTCTTGCACTGCCTCATCAAGTGTCAAAGTGTAACCGTGATCGACCGCACTGACAATTCGAATCTCCGTGTCGGAATTCGGCTGCAACTTGCGCATCAGCGTATGCGCTTGAGTTTCGCTATTCGTCAGCACAAATCCCGTGGGGCCCCAAGAGCTTTGTCCAATACCCTCGAAACCATTCAAATACGCCTGCTTCAGTAGATTCGCGATGCCAGAATGAAGAATGCGCCCGCCCTGCACTGGCGCGAAATAATCGCCGACCACGCGCTGAATCTCGCCAATTCCCTGCGTAAAATTTTCCAGGTCGCCGTCCTGAAGCGCCGGCAGAATGCGCATCATGGTTTGCCGGCACAAATGAGCAGCAGATTCTTCCGGAAACTCCGGCAATTCGCTGAAGGCAATCCGTTCGACATCTCCGGAAAGCCCAACGGGACCATCGCGAGCCAACAACAAAACAATGCGCCAATGCTCTGGAAACGAATGTCGCGCAATGATTCGAGGCGGTTCGGCTCCTTCTCCGCGCCCACCGTCGACCAGAAAGCCGCCATGCTCAAATGCGCCGATGCCAATGCTTGAGCGAGACC
>RKRZ01000078.1 GCA_007571105.1 Gammaproteobacteria bacterium | reverse complement strand
GCAGAATACTACCGGATTCTTCCATGTGAAAATTATGTTTAAACTGGCATATCCCAAGTCCAGTCTATTATGCCCGCTTTTCAGTCTCCTTGCGGAATTTTTATTACCGGAGCGGATACCGGTGTGGGCAAAACCTGGGTGGCATCCCGATTACTTGAAGGGTTGCGACGACGCGGCCTGAGACCGCATCCGCTCAAGCCGGTGGAATCCGGCTGCGCCGGTTTGGGAGCGGCGCGAGATGCCGAGGTTTTGCGCATGGCGGCGGCATTGGATTCAATCGAATCCATCACCCGTTTTAGTCTGGATGCGCCTTTGGCGCCAGCGTTGGCGGCCCGGCGCGAAGGGGTGGACATTCGACTCCGGGAGTTGGTTGAATTCTGTGGAGGACCCGATCTTCGGGTGGTGGAGGGCGCCGGGGGATGGCGTGTGCCATTGGCGTGCGATGGTGAAGTCCGGGATCTGGCGAGTGCACTGGGTTTGCCGATCTTGGTGGTGGCTGCGGACCGACTCGGTGCGGTCAACCACACGCTACTGACGTGCGAGGCGATCCGGCAGACGCCGAATTGCCGGTTGGGAGGCGTTTTGCTGAATCAGTGCAATTCTGAGTGTGAAGAGGTCGGCAATAGTGAAATGCTTCAGGCTTCTCTGCAGGATGTCCCGCTCTGGCGTTGCAGCTTCGGGACTTGGCTCGATGAGGCCCGAGAGGCCGAATTGCTGAGGATTTTTGGGTTGTTGGAGGGCATCGGTGCCGGAGTTGCCGGAAGTTGAGACGACGCGGCGAGGGATTGAGCCGCATCTTCTGGGTCAGCGCATTGAGCGCATGGTCATCCGTCAGCGGCGCCTGCGCTGGCCGATCAGTCAAGCTTTACCCAAAGCCGTTGAGGGACAGCAGATTCGCTCGGTCAACCGGCGCGCCAAGTATCTGTTGATTGAGGTTGGCTCAGGACACCTGATTTGGCACTTGGGCATGTCCGGATCTTTTCGTGTGCTGCAAGATCCTCCTGAACCGCAGCCGCACGACCATGTCGATGTGCACTTGCAGAACGGGGCCGTCTTGCGATTTCGCGATCCTCGCCGATTCGGCTCGCTGCACTGGACGACGCGCAACCCTCTGCGCCATCGTCTGCTTGCGCACTTGGGACCGGAGCCGATGGGAGAGGATTTTGATGGCGCCTGGCTGTATGCCCGTTCACGAGGACGCAGGGGGGCGGTGAAGAATTTTCTGATGGATTCGGCAACGGTGGTGGGAATCGGAAATATTTATGCAAGCGAATCACTGTTTGAAGCTGGAATCTCACCTGTTCGACCGGCTGGGCGGGTTAGTTTTACGCGTTACCAGAGCTTGGCCGATGCCGTGCGCGCGGTTTTGGGTCGCGCCATTGCTGCAGGCGGGACGAGTCTGCGGGATTTCACGGCTGCAAGCGGAGAGCCCGGGTATTTTTTGCAGGAGCTGCAGGTGTATGGTCGAGAGGGTGAGGCGTGTCCGCGCTGTGACGGACAGGTTCGAGCCCGACTGATTGGGCAGCGTTCTTCCTTTTACTGTCCGTGCTGTCAGCGCTGAAGCGTACCGACATGACCTCGCCCGATGCCGCGCGGGTCGGAAGCGGCCTGCAGACGATTATGGCTGTCTCGAACCACAACTTGCATGTTGCTCCAGGGATTGGCAGTTTCGATCATGTGGTTCAAGGCTTCCAGGCCCGAGATCTTACTTGGCGTTAGAGCTTCAGGCTCGGCGAATACCACATTCGGGACGGCTTGGTGATGCAATCGCGGGGTCGACACCATGGTTTGCGCGTCTGCGCCCTGCATAAACTGCAGAATCCCGGTCAGCACGGTCGTGGTAATGCGGCTGCCGCCAGGGCTTCCCAGCAGAGCCATGCGCCCATTGGCGTATACGGCAGTCGGTCCCATGGAAGACAGCATGCGCTTGCCCGGCGCGATGGCATTGGCCTCGCTGCCGATTAACCCGTAGAGATTCAATGCCCCGGGCTTGGCGGAGAAATCGTCCATTTCATTGTTGAGCAGTATTCCAGTGTTCGGGACGACAAAGGCAGAGCCAAACAGACCATTAATCGAGAGCGTGGCGCTGACCCAGTTTCCGTGTGCATCCAGAATGCTGAAGTGGGTGGTATGCCCATCCTTTGGTGCTGCGGCACCCGGAACCATTGTGTCACTGGCGCGCTCGAGGTTGAAATCTGCCATTCGCTCCTTTGCATATTCCATGCTTGTCAGCCGGTCGACCGGAATATCCTGATGGTCTGGGTCGCCCAGATACTGGGCGCGGTCCAGATAGGCGCGGCGCAAGGCTTCGATCAGTCGGTGCGCATGCGCGATGGAATCGGGCTCCTGCAGCCAATCTTCTCCCAGCATTTGGAGAACTTGCGCCAGGATGATGCCGGTCGCCGAGGGGAGGGGTGTGCTGATAATGTGTGCGCCGCCCCAATGAATTTCGATCGGGTCGCGTTCAATGATGCGATAACTTTGCAGGTCTTCGTGTGTCCAGATGCCGCCGGCTTCCCGCACGCCAGAGATCAAGACATCCGCAAGTGCGCCTTCATAAAAAGCACCCGCACCTTCAGTCATCAGCTGTCCCAAGGTGTCGGCATGGTCCGGTTGGTTGAGCGTGGATTCTGCAAGAAACACGGTAGAGGCCGGATAGCGCTGCAGCGTCTCCCGCCGGTGCTGGATGAATTGCTTCAGTCTGTTGTCAACTGGTATGCCTTGCTTCGCCTGTCGATACGCAGGTTCCAGTGTTTTCGCCAAAGGGAGCCGTCCGTAGTGTTCGGCCAGATGCTCCCATGCGGCGGCCAGTCCCGGGATGCCGGCCGCCAACGGGCCATTGAGCGCGCGATCGCGGTCGACGTTTCCGACAGTATCCAGATACATATCGTGATGAGCTGCAAGCGGCGCACGTTCGCGGGCATCCAGCATCGTGACATGATCGCGCTGGGCGTCGTAGAGCAGGAAAAATCCGCCTCCGCCCAAGCCTGAACTGTAGGGTTCGACAACTCCAAGTGATGCGCTGACAGCAATGGCTGCGTCAAAGGCATTGCCGCCCGCCTCAAGAATTTGCGCACCGACTTCGGTCGCCTGCGGATGCGCACTTGCCAGGGCGTATTCGGCAGAGGAGTCAGCCTGAGTTGCGCTGCAGGCGAGGGTCAGCGCCCAGAGCAGGGCCCGCAGGGATTTAGGCACTGCGGAGTTTGTTCATCAGCATCCGCTTGACGCCGTCCGGCACAAAGTGCCCCACTTCCCCGCCCAGCGCTGCGACTTCCTTGACCAGGGACGAGGAGACGAAGGCATATTCCTTCGCTGGTGTCAGGAATATGGATTCCAGCTCGGGCGCCAGTTGCCGATTCATGCTGGCCAATTGGAATTCGTACTCAAAATCCGAGACCGCACGCAGTCCGCGAATGATTGCTTGCGCGCCTTGCTCGCGCGCGAAATCCACCAGCAATCCATCGAAGGCGCTGACGGTGACTGAGGAGCCCAGATCTTCCAGGGCTCGGCGGGCCATCTCCACCCGTTCTTCGGTATTGAAGGTGGGTTCTTTGCTGCTGTCGGTGCCGACGGCGACAATCAGGCGATCAAACAGGGACAGGGCGCGCCGCACAAGGTCGGCATGGCCAAAAGTGATGGGGTCGAAGGTCCCGGGATAGACAGCGCAACGGTCCATGAGCGCGCTCGGTAGGTCAGACAGAATTGTAGCACCGCAGCTTAGGTGCTGACTCCAAAGGGAACTATAAAGGAAAGTTGACAAAAATCATTCTCAGACTTCCTTGATAGTCGGTTTTCCCTTTCGATCGACCCGCATGACGAACCTGCGCTGCAGGTCTTTCTGCATGTCGCGGCCGGCTTCATAGCAAGCCCCAAGAGAGCAAGCAACTCTTCCTGTCGGCGTCTCCACGAGACCACCATGGCGCAGAATGGCATCTGCTCGTACAGTAGCCTCTCGGCACCTGAGACGGCCGAGGCGCCCATCCATTCGTGCTCAAAACTTTAGAATGAATGCTGCTTCCGCGGCGTGACTGACTTCACCATCCGCCCACTCCCCTGCATAGCCGAAACGCGCTCTCCATGCATTCGATGCGCCGCGAAACTCCGCTCCCAAGCCCAACCGATATTCGGTTCCCGGCAATTTCCCCACACGCTCTTCCGACACAAAACTCAGTACTCCCGCCCGGTCTGATTTGCGAACCCGTACGACCTTCGGCCCGCCGGTCACGGTTTGCAGCACTGATAATCTCAGCTCTGGGCGCCAGTGAAATGAGACTTGCTCTTCACGCCAGTCCCCCACCACATCAATCCGCCCTCCCATACCTCGGTAGCCCTGCGTGAAGCTTGGAACTGCCGCCTCCAATGTACCGCTTGAAGTTGTGTGGCCGATATGATGCTGCGTTCCTGCAAACAGCGAAATCGAGGGAATCACCGACACAGTCTCCAAGGGCAGAATCCGGCCTGCCCGCGCCTCAACATGTGTTTGCGAGACCGCAAGGTTTCCTAAAAAATGTCCGCCAAGCGCGTCCGACAGCACCTCACCGTCGACCTGGCCATGGGCAAGCGCGATATCGGAAAATAGCTCCCCATTGCTCCAGCTCAGCGTCGATGTCCACACTTCTCCAGCAAGTGCCATCGCTCTATTTGCAGAATTGGACCAAATCTCCGCAATGGGAGTAAAGGATGTGTTGACACGAAAGCCATCCCCTAATTCACCACTCATGCCCACCGAGAAGCCTCGAACCGTTGCACCGACGGGATTCGCAAACTCGGTAAGATGCAATCGGCCTGCCCGAAAGGCCGCGCTCCGCACCAACCCTCCATCTAATGTCGCTTGCACTAGCTTCATCGTCGGAGCCGACGGTATCCCCGCCAAAGGTTGTGACGGAATCTCCCGCTGTTTCGCAGACTCCTCTAACACTGGCCGCGTGCCAAAGCCCGGCCTAACTACGAACTGTTGTGGCGCCCCCAGCATTGGTCTCTTCGATGAATCTCTCCCCAGCGGAGGCGTTGGAGAGATAGGCGGACCCACGATCGGGCTCGGACCCTCCGGTGGCGAGGCCAACACCAGAACACCCTCTGCATCTACCCGTCCCACTTCTTGTCCAGCTTCGTTGTACAGCACTGGCCAAGCCAGTTTGTTTCGATCGCCCCGGAATTTTCCGTCCAGCAAAACATCCTTGCCGTTTAGCACCCAGCCTGCGCCATCCGCTAGATACAGCTTCTCGGATCCTCGAAAGTTCACCGAGTGCGCCGTAATCCGACCATATTCACCCTTCGAGCCATATCCGAAAATAAGCCGCGAAGCATCATAAATAGTCAATAGACCCCGAAGTCCCAAGTTCAAGTGTCCCGTAAGATGCAGATCGCCGTCTTCAAGAGTCATAAAGCTGGCAGCATCGGAAGCATCCAGATCCCCAAGACGCAAGGTACCTCGACCGATCTTGCGCAGGCGCTCCAACCCCCATAGTTGTCCGTCCAAAGTGAAATCCAGATCACTCCCCATGGAAGCATCAAAAGTCAAGGTATCGTAGCCTGATGCGAAGTCCACATTGCCAATGATTCTGGTTGCGGAACGGCAGCGCCCTACGACCGCTGCACAAAAACTACGCCGGTTTGCCGTCACCTCCAAAAGGTCATTCAAGGAGCCCAGCTGAATTGCATCCCCGGACGAAGCCTGAACGACGGCGCTTTCAAGTGCAACCGTCACTGGCACCCGACTGTCACTCGCAATTTCAATGGCTCGCGAGTCTGCGCCAGCCGCCACCAGATGCGCGTGGTCTACTGCGAGGGCGATATACCCCGCGCCGCGATGTCTGGCGCGAATGGCAGCGGCCCTATCTCCTGAAACTCCGACATAAGTTCCGCTGATGAAGAAATCCAGGCCACCGCTTCCGCTGCGGTTCGCGTGAATGGCGTGGGAGTCACTTCCTGCGGTTCGGACACTCGAACCAGACAAGGCAATGCCCAGGTTGCCGGAGCGAACATGCCGCCCAAAGATGGCGTAGGCGCTGCTGCCTGCGGTGCGAAGGTTGACATCGGACAAAGCAATATCGAAATTGCCGCGGCCGGCATGTCTGCCATAGATAGCATGGGCATCTCTGTTTTCGGTTTGGATGCGCGAGTCGGATAGTGCAATGGTCATGTCATCCGTGCCGGAACGGTTCCCAAAAATACCGTAGGCTGCATTTGCTGAGGTTCGGATATCCGCATCAGACAATGCGATGTTCAAATCACCGAACCCCGTGTGCTGCCCATAGATAGCGCGGCCGGAACTCTTGACAACCTGGATATCACTATCCAGCAGCGTGATGTTCATGTCGCCCGTGCCCGTGTGTCTTCCATAAATAGAGTAGGCGTTGTGTCCTCCAGCGCGAAGGTCTCCCCCTGACATTTCGATATTGAGATCGCCAAGTCCCGCATGATTTCCCCAGATACCGTGGGCTGAATCTCCCCACGTCTGAATCATTCCGCCGGACATGGTGATGTCAAGATTGCCCGTGCCATTGCTATCACCATAAATGCCATAAGCGCTGGTTCTTTCCGTCTTGATATCGCCGCCAGAAAACTTAATCTTCAGATTGCCGGAACTGTAATGCTTCCCAGAAATGCCCCTGGAGCGAATCCCCTTCGTCGTGATACTGCCACTGGACATTATGATGTCAGTATCTCCAGTGCCGGTGCCTTCGCGTTCACCATAAATACCATGGGCGTCACCTGTCTCGGTTGTGATGTCGCCACCAGACAGCGCAATGTTCATATCTCCGGAGCTGATGTGTGTCCCATAGATGCCGTTGGCCCGAAGACCCTTGGTCGTAA
>RKRZ01000150.1 GCA_007571105.1 Gammaproteobacteria bacterium | reverse complement strand
TTCATTTTTCACTCAATGTAGTTTTAGTTTCCACAAGGCTTTCGCCAATGTGCGCGTATTAACCACACAATGGAATGGATTGTCAAGGAGGGGTGCTTGACGGCGCGTCATTTCAGGACCGATGGTCTTGGAAGAGCGATGTTCACCAAGATTGGGTGGATCAGATAACAGATGACTTTCCGAAAGTGATGAATGTTATTGAGGGTAGTCGAAATAGTTATGGTGATGATATGGGCGCGTTTCTGTGTTTTATGGCCGTTCGCCTGTTAGAAAGTAGATTTTTGGCTCAAAGTGAAGATCAGTACTTGGGTTCCTTTCTGAGTTACTGTTTTGGATTCAGTATCCATATGCAGAAAACGCAAGCACGAGGTATAATATAAAGTTAGTTATTCATGATAAATAGGAATATTTAGCATTATAATATGCCTACTTTCACAAAGTCCAATTCCTGAAAACCGTGAATATTCAAAAGTGCACTGCTGTGTGCTGAATTCTCGGCAAAAGAGGATTGATCACTTATGAATTGCTTTTTCACCGTCTGAGTTTTCCATGAACCGAATTACGGGAAGGGAAAGACTTGCTGGCGTACTGCGTCAATCCGGAGAATTGATAACTGTTGCAAGTGCTGCGGGTGCTCTTGGTGTCTCGCAGGGGAAAGCGGCCAAGATTCTGTGGCGTTGGGATCGTCAAGGTTGGCTCAGGCGCCTGCGGCGTGGTCTCTACGCTCCTGTGCCACTTGATGCAGTGTCTCAGGAACAGGTTCTTTCTGATCCTTGGATTCTTGTCCCCGAACTTTTTGATCCAGCATATATCGGAGGATGGTCAGCGGCAGAGTATTGGGATCTGACCGAGCAAATGTTCCGCAGCATACTGGTCTATACAGTACAACCCATAAGGCCGCGTGAACAGACAATTCAAGGTATTCCTTTCATTTTGAAACGAAGCAAGCCTGAAAAAATCTTTGGCACCCGTCCTGTTTGGCGTGGGAAAAATAAGGTCCAAATATCAGATATTCACCGAACGCTTGTAGACCTGTTGGACGACCCTGCTGTTGGCGGAGGCATCCGACACTCAAATTCTTGCCTCGAAAATTACCTGGAATCAGAACAAGCCGATTTGCCCCAGGTCCTTGACTATGCCGCAAGACTTGGCAATGGCGCAGTTTTCAAGCGATTAGGCTTCCTTCTATCACGCTTGAACGTGAGCGAAAATGTCCTAGAGAGTTGCCGCTCTCAACTCACTGCTGGCAATGCCAAACTGGACCCCGCCATACCTTGCCGTAGGCTCGTAAAGAAATGGCATCTTTGGATTCCAAAAACATGGGAGGAGGCACGAGCACATGATTGATCGTGGCGAAATCCTCGAACTTTCCGGAGCATTAGGTCTTCGCCCGGATGTTGTAGAAAAAGACTACGTTCTCAGTTGGTTACTGGCCGGGATAGCAATTCATTCAGAGCTGGCATCCACATGGGCCTTCAAAGGCGGCACTTGCCTGAAGAAATGTCACGTTGAAACTTACCGCTTCTCAGAAGATTTGGATTTCACAGTTGCAAGTGAAAGCCAACTGGACGAGCAAACTCTCCACGAAGCATTTACCGACATTGTTGCATGGGTTTACGACAACACCGGCATAGAGATTTTGACGGACCGATTTCGCTTCGAGGTCTATCGGAACCGACGCAACGGTCTCAATTGTGAGGGACGACTTTATTACCGTGGCCCCCTGCAGCCTGGTGGCAGTCCCCCACGGATCAAGTTAGACCTTACTGCCGATGAACTGCTGGTACATTCGCCTATCCAGCGGCCAATAGCCCATCTCTATACGGACTGTCCCGAAACGGAGGCAACCATTCGTTGCTATACCTTCGAAGAGATTTTAGGCGAGAAAATTCGAGCCCTAGGTAAACGTGCAAGTCCGAGAGACTTGTATGACGTAATTAACCTCTTTCGAAATGAGACATTGCGACCCACTGCATCAGCCATTCGTGAAATTGTAGGAAAGAAATGCGACTTTAAAAGTGTGCCGATTCCCAGCCTAGACGCATTTCAAGTGTTTCGGGATGAGTTGGCAGCAGACTGGCAGGCGATGTTAGGACATCAGTTGCCAGCATCTCTGCCCTTCGAGGCATTCTGGGACACACTTCCAGAATTCTTTGCGTGGTTTGAAAGAGATATTGCCCCCACAGCGCCAGAGCGTTTTCCAGTTAGATCAGATGAAGAGGTAGTGTCTGCGCCAGCAAGAAATCTGAGCGTGGATGCCAGAGAAATGGGTATTCTTGAAATCATTCGATTTGCTGCAACCAACAGATCATGTGTTCGCTTGGACTATAACGAAGCCACTTACTTGATCGAACCCTTTTCATTAGGGAACTATATACAAGCGTTGACAGAAGGGAATAAGAATTGACAAACTTTCCTTTTTATGTATAATTGAGAGCGTTACATTACTGACTATTTATGACATGAAAAGAATTGCGAAAACATTAAGCTTGTTTGAATTGATGCGGGCATATCCAACGGAGCAAG
The DNA here is from genome assembly GCA_007571105.1 of Gammaproteobacteria bacterium. Classification (GTDB taxonomy): domain Bacteria; phylum Pseudomonadota; class Gammaproteobacteria; order Poriferisulfidales; family Poriferisulfidaceae; genus Poriferisulfidus. Next base: position 4,291 of record RKRZ01000150.1, on the reverse strand, counting down.
AAGCCATCGCTTATTTGGAACATATCCGATGGGGAGATACCCCTTGCTGTGTCCGTTGTGGTGCGGCAGACAAAATCACTGAGCAAAAGAAAGTCGGTCGCTACTGGTGCGGCTGGTGCAGACAATACTTCAATGCGTGGACTAACACACCGCTGGAATACGGCAAGGTCGGCATTCACAAGTGGATTTTCTTGGCCTACTTGTTGATGACATCTAGGAAAGGCGTATCCTCTCTACAAATCAGTAAGGAATTGAAGACCACACAGAAAACAGCATGGTTTATGCTCCACCGTCTTCGCGTCTCTTGTGGATCGCAAATGGAAGCGTTGGGCGGAGCAGTTGAAGTTGACGAAACCTATTTGGGCGGCAAGGAGCGCAACAAGCACTCAAACAAGAAACTGAAAGCAGGTAGAGGCGCAGTCGGTAAACAGGCTGTGCTGGGCATGCGTGAGCGCAAGGGGCGCGTCAAGATGTATCCCATTGCGAATGCCGACCAGTTCACATTGCAACAGGCAATCCACGAGAATGTAGAACTGGGATCAACTCTCTACACGGATGACCACGGGGGCTATTCTGGGCTAGACGGACTTTTGTATAATCATACTAGTGTCAAGCACTCCGCAAAGGAGTATGTCAATGGCATGGCGCATACGAACGGAATTGAATCTGTCTGGGCGGTGTTGAAAAGGGGCTACAACGGCGTCTACCATAACTGGAGCCGTAAGCACTGCCGCAAATATGTGGATGAGTTCTCTTTCCGCCTGAACGAAGGCAACTGCGAGCGCGACACACAGGACAGACTGGATGATCTGTTTCGGGCAATGGTCGGAAAGACTATTACCTACGAGGAGTTGGTGTCTTGATGCAGGATGCACTTGCCCTCCATGAACGCAACTTGGGGTGGGCGGATAATCCCCAAATTCCTCATTGGGTTGACCCTGAAAGCGTAGGTCTGGATCAGTTTTTCACGCGACCAGAAATTGCCGAAACCTGTTACAAGTCGCTATGTCAATGGATGGGTCAGGATGGGGCGCGGGTCGAAAACTACAAATTCATTGAGCCTTCCGCAGGTATGGGAGCGTTCTACGACCTTCTGCCACCAGACAGGCGGATTGGTCTGGATCTGGTTCAGTTCAAGCCGGATTATGAGCAAGCCGATTTTCTTTTGTGGACACCACCAAAAAACGGGCGCAGGATTGCAGTAGTCGGTAACCCGCCTTTCGGCTATCGGGCATGGTTGGCTCTGGCATTTGTCAATCATGCGGCCACCTTTTCGGATTATGTCGGGATGATATTACCGATGGCTTTTCAAAGCGATGGGAAGGGAAGCCCGAAACACCGCGTAGAGGGATTGAGGCTCGTTTATATGGAGTGCCTGCCACAGGATTCTTTTGTAGATGCAGATGGCAATTCAGTAAAGATAAATGCACTTTGGCAGGTCTGGCAAAGGGGCGTGAACAATGCTAGCCATGTCCCATCATGCGAGCAGTGGATCGACCTGTTCACTGTGGACAATCGAAAAGAACGGCTATGCGGACAGGAACGGATGCGGGAGGCCGATTATTTCCTGCAACGGACTTTCTACAATGACCCTCCTACGCTGGTTCGGGATTTCAACCAAGTTCGATATGTATGCGGATACGGGATTGTCATAAAGAAAGACAGGCGTGAGATTGCTACAATCCTACGCAACACGGACTGGAGCAAATACAGCAACTTGGCGGCGCACAACTGCCGACATATCAGCATGTGCCATATCCGAAAGGCCATTACTGACGCGGGATTAGTGGATGACCGACCCGCTTGAAATCCTGTCGGTAGTTCTGTCTGAATACGCCGATGCGGACAAGTGGCTGGATGCTCCTTTCGAGCATATCAAGCGAATATCCAATTCTCATGTCGGTTCGGTAGGGCAGGATTTCGTCAAGGCTCTTTGTGATTCACTGGGCTTCAAATGCGAAAGATCGGATACCAGACGCGGCCCGTGGGACTTGCGGATCGAAGGGGTGGAGTTTGAAGTGAAAACGGCAACAGAAGATGTTGGCGGAAAATTCCAATTCAACCATTTGCGCTACCATCGCCCTTACGATGCAGCCTTGTGCTTGGGCGTCGGCCCTGACAGTATCTATTTCGGCCTGTGGTCGAAAGCGGAAGTTTTGATAGGGAGGGCTGGAAAATTGGCTTCTATGGAAAAGAATGCAAACGCATCCTACAAACTCACCAAAGGCAAGAAAGACCTGAAACCTATCAGTGAGTTCAGTGATGCACTAACCGAGTTTATCGTGGAGTTTCAGAAATGAACAAGAGACTGGGAAAAGCGATCCGTGCACTGTTGCGAATGCGCGCAGTTCCTCACCAGCGCATACCGAAACCGACCAAAGCAGACTTGGAGCGCAAGTTTGTGATGCGAGTCGATAGGTCAGGCAGACCGACAATCAAGGAAGTATGAGCATGCTTGTCAACGCTTGTATATAGTTCCCTTTCATTACGCCGAACACTCGACGGAAGTTTGATCTTGTGCGCCATTCAGACCGATACCGGAGAATGTCAGCGTTATCGTTTTGATCAAATACAGACAGTCGAAGTGACCGACCAGACATTCCGTCCTCGATACGCTATCGAATTAATTGTCTGCGAAGCTGTTTGAGTTTCCATGAAATTGCAGGGGAGCATTTAATTCTGACCAAAAAGTCTATTTCTAATGTAATTGAGACGGCATGAATATAAAGGCTAAATTCTGATTTTGTCAACTAACCCAGACAACTCCCCTCATTTAATTCTGTTCAATTTCGCAACGAATTCTTCCCCCACAACCTCGAAGAGCCATCACTCCAATTCTGCCGCCGTGCCCACGGCCGCGATGCTTTTGTGCGGCAGGAAAAGCCCGCATCCTAAAAGACGATGAGGGCCCAGCCCCAATTCCTGCAGACGTATGGAGTCCTGAGGCTTGAGGCCATCGAGCATCAAACTGCGGCAAAGCAGAGATGTTTGTCCGTTGGCAACCGTATGCATGCGCCCGGCCAACATTCGGGGCGCGTGGATGTCCAGGGCCTGAAGTTGCGCAGCGCATTCCGCCAAGAAGTCATCTTCATTTTCTGCTTCTATGGCGATGTAACGGGCAAATGCCGTTTCGTGCACTTGTAGGGGATGCAATTGCGCGTCCTGAATTTCCAGAGTATCCGGGCCCAATTGCAACGTGGTGTCGCACAATTCTTGAGCTGTCTCAACACGTGGGCGAGGCAGGCGCAGGACCAGCCGGGTGCGTCGTGATAACGGCAGATAACTGGCGGGGTCTTCAGGGCGAATCCAGCCGTTGCCGGACTCAGCTCCATGAATGGTGTGAATGCCCGCACTGTCCTCTTCGGCGAGCCAGGGCCAAAATTCAAGCAGCGCCTCTCTCAAAACATGCGCATGATCAACCGGTAGTGCCGGGCAGCGGATGCGGTAGCGCACATCCACCGATTGGGCAGTAATCGCAATCGGAGGCGGAGTCGTTGGGTCTTCCCAACGCATCATTCAGGACGTCGCGCTGTGAAAAAACTCTCCAGCTGCTCCTCCCAATCCGTCGGCGTGTCCGCGAAGGGCGGGCGCACATCGAGATTGAGGAATCGTTCTCCGGCATCAATGCGTTCGGCAATCCGATCCTTGAGCTCACCGAAGGAAACGAGATCGTGGTGCTGAATCAACAGTTCACTGAGCGTCAACATGGGGGAGAGACCCGGTCGTGATAGCGAATCCGGTAGAGCAGGCGGGGAGATTCAGGAACATCGGTGTAGGCGCTGCGGCAGTGCAACACATTATGGGCGATGAAGCCGCATCCCGGCTCCAGTTTGAGTTCGTGCGTTGCCTGCGGCAGAGATTCCAGGAGTTCGCGAATTCGTATCAGGGCCACCTCCGCTTCTGGCTGCCAGCGAATATGAACGCTGCGTTCGGTGTAGCGCATGTACAGTTGATCTTCATCCAGTGAGAAAACCGTGCCGGAATAGGCAGGACGCTGCACAATTCCGTCTTCCTGATAGGGAGGCACCGTGAAGATCTCCGGGCGCGACAGCACCTCAATATGCGCGGGGTCTTCTTCGCGCAGGGCAATATAAAGCGCACGCGGGTCAAGCAGGCGATTGGCGCCGCCGTCCTGTGCCGGCGCGGCGCAGTGCAGCAGGAAACTGCGGATTTTGGCCGTCTCGTCCTGATAGTATCCGTCCGTATGCCAGCGCAGGCGCTTTCGGGTATAGGGAATGAAACGGGCGGCTGCGTCGTCGCGGGCGCTCAGATGCGCCACGCCACTGGCTTC